>JBDTZK010000264.1:0-4108 GCA_040005195.1 Pseudoxanthomonas sp. | reverse complement strand
AATCGGGCTATCGCGAAAGCCTTGCCGAGGAACGTGTGGTCAAGGCGCTGGAAGCGGTCGGCGCCTCGCCAGATGCGCTATCGACGCTGGTCAATCGTCGCCTGCTGCGGATCGAGGAACGGCTCGACATGCGCCGCGTCGAACTCACCCACGACGTGCTGTGCAGCGTGGTGCTATCCAGCCGCAACCTGCGACACGAGCGTGAATCGCGCGATGAAGCGCAACGCCGGCTAGCCGAGCAGCAGGAACGCGAAGCTGCCACCCATCGCGCGCTTTTGCGTGCGCGCACGATCGCCAGCGTGTGCGCCGTGCTGATGTTGATCGCAGTGGCTGGTGCGATTTTTGGCTGGATCAACCTGCACCGCGCGCGCATTGCCGAGGCCGAAGCGCAAAAATCGCGCAGCGACGCCGAAAAGTTGGTCAGCTTTTTGATCGAGGATTTTTATACGGAACTCGAACCCACAGGCCGCCTGGAAACGCTCGGAAAACTGGCGAAGATGACGGTTGGCTACTACGACAACTTGCCGCCGGAGTTGGTGACGACGCAGACCCAGATCAACCGTGCAATGGCGCTGCTGCGCGAAGCAGCGGCGCAAAATGCCAGCGGCGACATCGATACGGCGTTCAAGAACTACGGACAGGCGCAGGCCGTGTTCGAAGCGTTGCGAGCCGATGGCCATCGCGGTGAGGCGGTCACCTATGGACTGGCGCTGGCGCTGTATTACCAGGGCGGCAACATCATCGGCGGCGGCGCCCGCGGCACCACGGAGCAACTGGTGCAGGCCGCCGACCTGTTGCGTCCGCTGGTGCAGCAGCCCAATCCCTCGCGCGAATCCCGACAGCTGTATGCCGATACGCTGAACGTCCTGAGCCATACCCAACCTAAGCCCGAAGGCGTGAAAACCTGCGAGGAGGCGCTAAAGGTATTGGTGAGTCTCGGTGCGCTGGAGCTGACCGATCTGGATGCAACCGCGTCTTACGCCGACACAGCGGATTCCGAAGCCCGCCATCTGCTGTCGCTGGGCCGCGTCGACGAAGCGCTGAAGCTCGAACAGCAGGTCTACGACCTGGCAGAAAAGGTCTTGCAACAACGACCCAGCGACCTGCACTCGCTGGCTAACCGTTATTACGCAGCAGAACTGCTGACCGAACTAGCCAGACGCCGTCATGACGTTGTATCTGCCACCGACTACGCGATGCGAACGGTCAGGGCTGGTGAAGATGCCGTGCGTTTCAATCCGTCGGATCTCAACGCCTGGCAATTCTGGGCGCTGGCTTTGGGCAATCTCTCCGACCTGCAGTTCGAGCAAGGCGACGTGGCAACTGCACTGGCCACTGCTCAGTCGCAGGTGGCACTGGAAGAGGACAAGCGCCGGCCGTCGAGCCTCGCCCGCATCATGTGGGGCGAATGGATTGGGTTGGCAAAGTTGCAGACGCAGCTCGGCCAGACTGCCGCCGCCCAGCAATCGGCCAAGAATTTCGCCCGCGATGTCGGCATCTTCGTGGCGCAACTGGCGCCGGGCGATCCACGCAAAGACCTGCTGATGCAACCGACGCAGTCGCTCGACGGCACGTTTCAGTTGGCAGCGGGCAATACGCAAGCGGCGTACGCGACCGCGACTGCGACGGCTTCACGTATTGCAGCGATTGTTGTTCCTTCTGAGCGCGACCGTTTCAGTGCGGTGATCCAGATCGGGCAGTTGAATTCATACCTCGGCACTGCAATCCAGGCCGCATTGCGAACAGGTCGCTTTGCAGAGGCCGAAGCGCTGGCGAAAAGGCGGCTTGCGGTGCCTGCTAGTCCAATCTCAACCGGCGATCAGGAACAAGTGCTGGCGCCGTCGCAAGCAATGCTGGCCCATGCAGTCGCGATGCAAGGCCGCAAGCAGGACGCCCAAACGGCCTTGCAACCGGCGCTGGCCTATTACCAGCAGGAATTGCAGGCCGGTGCGCAGGAAACTCACTTCCGTATGGACTACACCTATGCGTTGTACGTGGATGCGCTTTCGCAAGCCGACGATGCGGCTGGCAATGCACAACGCGCCGTCGACCTGGAGGCCGCCACGGCACAAATGGCAGGACTGTCGGAGCAAGCCCGACAACTTGTCGATGCGCGTTTGTTGGCCCAAATGATTGCGGCCGAGAAGGCGAAGCACTGATTCCCAAGAGCCCTTTCACATGTTTGTTTGTCGCTGTGTAAGTGATTTCCCCCACTGAACCCATGACTGCGGACGCATGACACCAGCACCTGACGCCCGTGTTCGTCTCAGCATCGGCCTGACCGCACATCGCGATCTGGTGGCAGCAGAGGAACCGGCGTTGCGAGAGGCCGTCCGCGCGTTTTTCAAAAACCTGCGCGCGCAATTTCCTGAACTTCCACTGCGATTGATCTCCGCATTGGCAGAAGGCGGCGATCAACTGGTCGCCGAGGAAGCCATCGCGCTGGGGATCGAATTAGTCGTGCCGCTACCGATGGAACGCGCCGAATACGAACGCGATTTCACTGATCCGCTCGTGCTTGAACGTTTTCGTCGGCTGCTGGCGCAAGCACATGTGCGCGTGTTGCCGCTGGCGCCCGGCATCAATCTTGCCGACATCGAAACGCGTGGCGACGCGCGCAATCGCCAGTACGCGCAACTCGGCATGTTCGTCTCGTCTCATTGCCAGCTACTACTGGCGTTGTGGGACGGCAACCAGAGCAACGCGATGGGTGGTACCGCACAGGTGGTCGAGTTTCATCTGCATGACGTGATGCCGGACTTGCGGTTGGATCAGGTCGCACCAAACCTGCTCGCCGATGACGAAAGTGATTTGATCTATCACCTCAGTTGTTCGCGGCGCGCGCACGTCAGCGTCACCACGTCGCGGCTGCCACCGTTGCAGACTTCCTGGATCACCTTGGCCGGCGAAACACCTGCTGCTGACGGCATGCCCGATCAATACCGGCATGTGTTCGGCCAGCTCCAGCAATTCAACACCGACCAGACGCGGCATGCCGCACAAATTGACGCTGCGGCATCGCAGTTATTTCCGCTGCCACTGCCGACGCCGGTGCCAACGGACAGCACTGATGTCGAGCGCCAGTTTCATGCAGCTGATTGGCTGGCAATTCACTTCCAGCGTCAGGTGCGTCGCAGCCTGCTGGCCACGCACGCGATTGCCGCGCTGATGGGCCTGGCTTTCATCTTGTTTTCCGATGTCGACAGTTCGCGCGTGTATCTGGTCGCATTCCTGGTCTTGTTCGTGCTCGCTCTGGTACTGAACATGGTGGGGCGGCGCCGCGAATGGCAGCGCAAGTATCTGGATTACCGCGGGCTGGCCGAGGGATTGCGCGTGCAGTTGTACTGGCGAATGGCCGGCGTCGAGATTCCGCCCAACAGCAGCCTGGGCTACGACAGTTTCCTGCAGAAACAAGACGTGGACCTGAGCTGGATTCGCCACGCGATGCGCGGCACCAGCCTGTTGCGCGACGATCATTTCATTCCCGATGCGCGCTGGCTACCGTGGGTGATCGAACACTGGGTCGGCGACGCGCAGGGCCGTGGTGGGCAACTCGCCTACTTCCTGCGCGGAAGCCTGCGCCGCGAACAGGCCTATCGCAACACGACGCGTCTGGGCCAGGCCGGGCTGATCGCAGGCATCTTGGGCGCTTGCGTGTTGTTGTTCGGCGGCCAGCACCTGACGCTGACAACGCAGAATGCATTGGTGTTGGCGATGGGCTTGCTGCCGCTGCTGGCCGGCATTCGTGAGGCGTATTCGTACAAGAAGGCGGACAAGGAATTGATCAAGCAATTCCGCTTCATGGGTCGCTTGTTCGAGAGCTGCCGCGTGCGCCTGCAGGCTTCACAATCGGATGCGGAAACACGACAACTGCTGTTCGCGCTGGGCCGCGCCTGCCTGGAGGAACACGCCGAGTGGATCCTGCTGCACCGCGAACGGCCGCTGGAACATGCGCAGTTAGCTTGATCGGCTGTTTCCGGACCAGGCACCACGGCGTCCCCCATCAAAACGAAACGGACGCTGGCTGGATCACCGACCCTTCGACAACGCCAGGCAACGCCCAGCCCTCAAACAAAACAGCGGGCCGAAGCCCGCTGTTGGTTTACCG
>JBDTZK010000263.1:0-4110 GCA_040005195.1 Pseudoxanthomonas sp. | reverse complement strand
GTACACTTCGGTGCTGCACATTCGGTGCTGCACAGGGACATTCCCCCACAGGCGCGTCCGTACACATATGGAGAGGCTGATGCCCGTCGAGACCAAATTGCCGAAGGTGGGCACCACCATCTTCACCGTCATGTCGCAGCTCGCCGCCGAACACGGCGCGGTCAACCTGGGGCAGGGCTTTCCTGATTTCGCGGTGCCGTCGCGGCTGGTGGACGAGCTTGCCGCGGCAATGCACTCGGGCCACAACCAGTACCCGCCGATGACCGGCGTGCCGGTGCTGCGCCAGGCCATCGCCGACAAGGCGCTGCGCTGCTATGGCGCGGCAGTGAACCCGGATAGCGAGATCACCGTGACCAGCGGCGCTACCGAGGCGATCTTCAATGCGATCCATGCCGTGGTGCGTGCTGGCGAGGAAGTGATCGTGCTGGACCCGTGCTACGACTGCTACGAACCGGCGATTGAACTTGCGGGCGCGAAAGCCGTGCACGTGGCACTGGACCCGCAGACCTTCGCCGTGGACTGGCAGAAAGTGCGCGACGCGATCACCCCGCGCACGCGCCTGCTGATGATCAACAGCCCGCATAACCCCTCCGGCGCCATGCTGGATGAAGCCGATCTGCGCGAACTGGCCGCCATACTGGACGACACCGATATCCTGCTGTTGTCCGACGAAGTCTACGAACACATCGTCTTCGACGGCCATCGCCATGAATCGGTTCTGCGCCATCCCGGATTGGCCGCGCGTGCGTTCGTGATCTCCAGCTTCGGCAAGACCTACCACTGCACCGGCTGGAAGATTGGCTATGCCATCGCGCCGCCGGCGCTGACGGCCGAATTCCGCAAGGTCCACCAGTACAACACCTTCACCAGTTTTTCCCCGGCGCAGTACGCGTTCGCGGCGATGATCCGCGACGAACCCCAGCATGACGAACAGCTCGGCGCGTTCTATCAGGCCAAGCGCGATCGCTTTCGCGAACAGTTGCTGGCCACCAGACTGAAGCCGTTGCCGGTACCGGGTGGTTACTTCCAGCTGGTGGATTATTCGGCGGTCAGCGATCTTGCGGATATCGAGTTCGTGAAGTGGCTGACCGTGGAGCACGGCGTCACCGCGATACCGCTTTCACCGTTCTACGAATCGCCTCCGCCAGGTCAGCGCCTGGCCCGGCTGTGCTTCGCCAAGAACGACGCGACCATGGATGCGGCAGTGGAGCGGTTGCTGAAACTCTAGCAACACATTAACTCTAGAAACACATTTGAGCGTCGTGTTTTTCCTTCGTGAACCATCATTTGAGAGAACGGCATGCAGGACCTGAGAATTTCGCTGGTGCAAGGTGCGACCCGCTGGCACGACCCGGCGGGCAATCGCGATTACTACGGCGACCTCATCAAGCCGCTGGCCCACAGCACCGACCTGGTGATCCTGCCGGAAACCTTCACCAGCGGTTTCAGCAACGATGCCATCGACAAGGCGGAGACCATGGACGGGCCTACCGTCACCTGGATGCGTGACCAGGCATCGGCATTGAATGCCGCGGTCACCGGCAGCGTGCAGTTGCGCACGTCCGAAGGCGTATTCAACCGTCTGCTATGGGCTACGCCAGACGGTGCGCTGCAGTATTACGACAAGCGCCACCTGTTCCGCTTTGCCGGCGAGCACAAGCGCTACGCGGCGGGCGATGCGCGCCTGACGGTTGAATGGAAAGGCTGGCGGATCAATCCGCTGGTCTGCTACGACCTGCGGTTTCCGGTGTACTCGCGTAACCGCTACGACGTGGAACGCACTGGAGAACTGGATTTCGATCTGCAGTTGTTCGTCGCCAACTGGCCTGCGGCCCGTGCCTATGCCTGGAAGACACTGTTGCGCGCACGCGCGATCGAGAACCTGTGTTACGTGGCCGCCGTGAACCGCGTCGGTGTGGATGGCAACGGACTGGATTATTCGGGAGACAGCGCGGTGATCGATTTCATGGGTCAACCGCTGGTCGAAACAACGGTCGAGGAAGGCGTGGTGGGCAGCGTCATCTCGGCGTCGGCATTGGCTGCGCACCGGGAGCGCTTCCCGGCGATGCTGGATGGCGACCGTTTCTCGCTGGCGTAATCCCCGATCATTCAAGCTCGCCTGATGAGCCCAGCCGTTATCGAAAAACTGTGGACCATCGGCCACTCTACCCGGAGCTGGGAAGAATTCTTGGCCCTGCTGGTCGATGCGCAAATCGAAACGCTGGTCGACGTGCGCCGGTTCGCCGGTTCGCGGCGCAACCCGCAGTTCAGTGGTGCAGTGATGGGCGCGGCACTGGCCCGCGCCAGCATCGTATATGTACCGATGCCTGCATTGGGAGGTCGCCGTCCCACCCATGCTAGATCGCACAATCTGGCGTGGCGAAGTGCCGGCTTACGTGGTTATGCCGACTACATGGAAACCGCTGCGTATCAGCAGGCAAGACAGCAGCTGGTAGAAACGGCACAGTCCCGTCGCACATCGGTGATGTGTGCCGAAGCGCTGTGGTGGCAATGCCATCGCAGCCTGATTTCGGACGATTTCAAAGCACGTGGCTGGGAGGTGGTCCACTTGCTTTCGCGGGCCCGGCAGGAACTACATCCCTATACGTCGGCCGCGCGGATCGTGGACGGACAACTGGACTACACGCTGCCGGTCGATCCGCTGCCGGCTTCTCCACAGCAGTCACTGTTCTGAGCGGTGATCGTTGCTCATGGCGTGAACGACAGTTCGATGAACGTGTAGAAGGGCGCGCGCGGCGGTGCAGCAAGCGATTGCGATGCGGCGTACTTGCGCAGGCAGATCGCCAAAGGTGAATTTCCCTGCAACCAGGTCCGCACGACCTTGCCCTGCGCATCGAGCTCGGTAACCAGCACCAGTGGTGAGAAGTCGGGATTGGGCGTGGCACAGGCAGCGGTTCCTGATGCGAGCAATGTTTCCTGCGAACTGGTCAACGCCTTGCGCTGCTCCGCCGACAGTGAAGCCTCATCCTGATCGGCCAGTGTCTTTGCCTGCGCGTATTCCAATGGCGACGCCGCCTGTGCAGGCAGCGCCATCCAGGTGAGAACGGCCAGTGTGGTCAATGCGCTCGATTTCATGGGTAATCCTGGAGGCGGCTCAACGGTAACCCGAGGCTTGCAGTTCGAACAATTCCGCATAGCGTCCGCCCTGGGCCAGCAATTCTTCATGGGTGCCGCTGGCTTCCAGCTGGCCCTGTTCCAGCACCAGAATGCGATCAGCCATGCGCACACTGGAAAAGCGGTGCGAAATCAGTACGGCGGTGCGTTCGTCCGATAGCTCCTTGAAGCGCTGGAACACTTCGAACTCCGAACGCGCGTCCAGTGCGGCGGTCGGTTCATCCAGAATCATCACCTGTGCATCACGCATGTAGGCACGGGCGATGGCGATCTTCTGCCACTGGCCGCCGGACAGATCCACGCCGGTCTTGAAGCGCCGTCCGACCAGCTGGTCGTAACCGTTCGGCAGCGTGGCAATGACTTCGTCGGCCATGGCGCGGCGTGCGGCATCGCGGATGCGGTCGCCATCGTACATCTGGTCGATCTGGCCGACGCCGATGTTCTCGCCTGCAGTCAGGTGGTAGCGCACGAAGTCCTGGAAGATCACTCCGATATTGGCGCGCAGTTCGTCGATATCGTAGTCACGCAGGTCGATGCCATCCAGCAGGATGCGGCCCTCATCGGGGTCGTACAGGCGGGCCAGCAGTTTTACCAGCGTGGTCTTGCCTGCGCCGTTCTCGCCGACCAGCGCCAACACTTCCCCGGCACGCAGTTCGAAGCTCAGGTGGCGAACGGCCCAGCGCTCGGCATCGGGATAGCGGAAGCCGACATCCTCGAACACGAAACCGCGCACGATGGGCTTGGGAATAGCTACCGGGTTTTCCGGCGAAGTGATTTCCGGTTGAATTTCGAAGAACGAAAACAGATCGTCCAGGTACAGCGCCTGGCTGGCCACCTGTGAGAAGCCCACCAGCAAACCTTCCAGCAGCTGGCGCAGGCGGCGGAAGCTGCCGGCCAGGAAGGTCAGGTCGCCGATGCTGAAATCGCCGCGCACGGTGCGCCAGGCGATGTAGCCATAAGCGATGTAATAGCCCA
>JBDTZK010000262.1:0-4112 GCA_040005195.1 Pseudoxanthomonas sp. | reverse complement strand
ATGCAGGTCCGCATCGAAACCCTCCGCACTCCAGTCCACCAGTCGCAGGTTGCGAATGCTGCCGTCCAGCGCACCCGTGATCTCGCCGAAGCCGAACACTTCGGTCAACGACTGCAGGTTCAAATCATCCAGGGTGATATCGGCTGACAGGGTGGGTGCGCTGCCAAAGGGGCGCTCCATCGCCAACCCGGTCACCTGCACGGTGCCATCGAACATGTGCGTGGTGAGGGTGCCGTCGAAATCGAGGCGATCATTGGCATAGCGTGCCTTGGGAATCCTGCCGTCAAGCCTGCCCTGGAACGCCGGCCAATCCATCACTTTCGCAAGCTGTCCCACGTCCAGCCCTTCAACCGCCAGACCGAAGTCGAATTCCAGCCCACGCTCGCCGAGGGGCGGACGCAGGTTGATGTCCTCGAATTTCAACGCACCACCCAGCATCGGCACAGTCACGGGCTGACGCAAACCAATCACGCCGGCCGCACTGTCCAACGGCAATGTCGCGGCACCGAATGCCAGACTGTGGATTTCACCGCCGGCCCAGCGCAGTTGGCTTTCGCTGCGCGCGTGCGCCGAGAACACCGGATTGCCACTGAGCCCCTGCAGGCGGAACCGTTGTTGCCCATCGATCAGCGACACGTCACGCAGATCGGTTTCAACACGGACCAGTGCGCCGGCCTGCATCAGCACATGCGACTGCAACGCGCCCTGCATTTGAAGATCACCCAGGCCGAACAATCCCAGCCACCCCGAAAGATAGCGTGGACGCAGCGGCGACAGGTCGCTGCTGGCCAAGCGAAGATCGGCATCACTCAGGTTCGCCTGCGGATCGAAAGCCAGCATGCCCTCCACACGCAGTGCATCGCCGTCCTGCCACGACAACTGCGGAATATCCCATCCGGATGACCCTTGCTGGCGTGCCGCGAGGTTCACGGCCACGGGCGTCGCTGGCAAAGAAATATAAGCACTCCCCACGAGTATTTCGCCGCCCAGCAGATCACCGTCCAGGGTGACCAGCGACAGGCCTGTCGACTTGCGATAGTCCAGGTCAATGCTTGCAGCCAGGCCTTCGGCGGCGACACTGCCATCGGGCGTGTCCAGCGCCAATCCGCTCAGCTCAAGCCGGCCATGCACGCGCAGGGGTCGCTTGTCGGGCACATCGACGCCCAGTGATCCGGACATCCGCCCCGCTTTCAGGTGGGCGGCAGGCCAGCCCTGTGCCAGCAAAGCCTGCGACCAGGCCAACGGCACGCGGCTCAGATCGATCCGGGTGAGATCAGGCGTGGCGGCATTGCGATGCAGGCCAAGGCGGGAAACCGCGCCGGAAAGAACGACGTCGGTAGTGGCCGTACTCAGGTCCACGGAAAGGTTCAGCGGAAGCCCGCCTGCGCTGCGGATTTCACCTGCGCAACGCCAACCTTCTCCCTGCAGGTCACGCTGTACCGGGCAACGCCAGTCGAGGTTGTCGAACCGGTAACCCAGGTCGGCCGCCACCACGTGCCTGGCCGTGAGCAGGAGTTGCCCCGCGTCCGCACCCGCAGGCCATTGCAGACGCACGGTGACTGCTTCAAGCGTGGCCACGGGCGTAGTGATCCTGGCGATGCGAGCACTCAATGTCCTCGCCTGTGCGCTGATTGTGAGTGCCAGCAAGAGCAGCGGCAGCAGCGGTAAGATGCGACGGACCATGCAGGCAGCATAACGATGTCGGAGCACAAGGGAATGAAACCGCGCTTGCTGTTGGTGGAAGACGATGCCGTGAGTTGCCTTTTCATGGTTGCTGCACTCGAAGCGATGCCCGCATGGGTCGATGCCGCCGGCTCGATGGCCAGTGCACTGGCCATCGAAGGCCGCCATGACCTGTTGCTGCTCGATGCAAACCTGCCTGATGGCCTGGGCATCGATCTGCTGGCTGCGCTGCGATCCCGCTATCCCGGCCTACCCGCGCTGGCCCACACCGCTGATGATTCGCCGGCGTTGCATGCACAACTGATGGCCGCAGGCTTCGATGAAGTACTGCACAAGCCCTTGAGCGCGACGGACTTGCAGAAAACGGTGCGCAGGCATCTCGGCATCGAAGCGTCGTCTTCGATGCGGGTCGAGGAAGCGGGCAATGCTTTCCGCGCGCCGCCGCTCTGGGACCACGCCACCGCACTGGCCGCGTTGAATGGAAACCGTGAACATGTCAGCACCTTGCGCAATATGTTCCTGGACGAACTGGGCCGGCAGCACCTTGAAATTCTGTCCGCATTGCGCTCAGGCGACAACGTAGGCGTAAAGAAAATACTGCACCAGTTGAAAGCCAGCAGCGGCTTTGTGGGCGCACTGCGATTGAATGCAGCGACCGCCGCACTGGACAGTGCGCTGGACGAAAAAATGGCGCTGGATTACTTCACGCAATGCGTCAGCGATACCCTGGCGCAGCCCATCGACAACAGCGACGACAGCGGCGCAGGAGAGACGCAAATCAAGATTGAATGAGCGCGCTGCATTGATCTGCCCTTATTCGCGCGGCTTAAGCCGGCCCAGTTCGCCGAGCATTTCCCAGGATTTCAGTCCGCGTCCGCCCAGGTGATGGCTCAGCACGCTGCGCAATGCCAGGCGCAGGCTCGACAGGTCATCGGCGCAGGGCTGTTCGTCGCAGGCCAGGGCGAGCAGTGCGCTGCCGGTAGCGGCCGTGCTGCGTTCGTCATGCCCACGATCACTCAGCAGGCGCCGCGGCCCTTGTTCGGGATCAAACCGGTAACGTGCGGCGGGATCGACCGCAACGCCGTCCGCGTCTTCGCTCAAATCGAAGCCCGAACCCAATGATTCAAGCAGATCGCGTTCAAAGCGTCGCAGCGTCCACGCAAGCGATTGATCGCTGTCCATCCGCGCACGGGTCTGGCCGTAGATGCGATACAGATCAGCATGCGGATCCTGGCGCGGGGCAAGCCGCATCACCAGTTCGTTGACGTAGAACGCGGCCAGCATGCGATCACCGGTGAGCCGTGGCGCCGCATCCAGCGCTTCGGCGGTGACCAGCTGCGCCAACTCGCCGCGCTGCACCGCATCCAGCCGTATGTGCTGCAGGGGCTGCAGTGCGGCGCGCAGCACATGTTTTTTCGGGCCCTGTACGCCACGCGCCACCAGCCCTAGACGCCCCTGGTTTTCGCACAGTACCTCCACCAGCAAGCTGGTCTCGCGCCAGGCACGCGCATGAAGCACGTAGGCAGGTTCGGCAGTGATGCGCATCTCAGCGCATTGTAGGGGCGGGCTCGCCCGGCTGCTTCGTTCGTGAATCAATCCCGGTCAGGCGAACCACCAGGCTGTCTATGACCTGCAGGCCGCAGTCAGAACGGCAGAATTCATTCGTTGTAACCGAACGCCTTGAGCGCGGCCGCATCACCGGACCAGCCTTCACGCACGCGCACCCAGGTCTCCAGGAAAACCTTGCCGTCGAACATGCGCTCCATCTGCAGGCGTGCCTTGCTGCCGATCTCCTTGAGGCGCGCACCGCCCTTGCCGATGACGATGGACTTCTGGCTTTCGCGTTCCACCCAGATCACCGCACCGATCCGCAGCAGGCCTTGCTCTTCGGCAAAGCGCTCGATCTCCACCGTGGTCGCATACGGAAGTTCGTTGCCGAGCTGGCGCATCAGTTGTTCACGCACCAGCTCCCCCGCCATGAAGCGCTGGCTGCGGTCGGTGATTTCATCTTCGCCAAACATCGGCGGCGCCTCGGGCAACAGTGCCAGCATGTCGCGGACCAGCTGCTCAAGACCATTGCGCTTCAACGCGGAAATCAAATGGACGCTGGAAAAACTGCGTCCTTCGCTGATCTTGGCCAGAAACGGCAGAAGCTCGGCTTTGAGCTTGATCTGATCGACCTTGTTGACTACCAGCATGACCGGAATTTCCGAGTCGCTGAGCACGTGGTAGGCCAGCGTATCGGCTTCGTCCCAGCGCCCGGCTTCGATCACCATCAAGGCGGCGTCGACGTCCTGGATGGCGCCGCGGGCGGCGCGATTCATGACCTTGCTCATCGCCGACGCGGATAACTTGCCTTCCTGCTTGTGCAGGCCCGGCGTGTCGACCAGCGCAATCTGCCCTTCGGGGAAAGTGGCGATGCCCAGCAA
>JBDTZK010000261.1:0-4129 GCA_040005195.1 Pseudoxanthomonas sp. | reverse complement strand
AGGCAAAGCGAGTCTGCGGCCGGTTGCGGCAGCATGTTGGAAAGCCAGAGAATCCAGGCCAGTTTCATTCAGGGAACTCCTTGCTCCGTCTTGGCAGCGTCCACGCGCCTTTCCACAGGAAAGGTACGTTTGAGTAGACACGGCGTCAGGGCGTCATGGGGAGGCAGCTACTCCGACGAGCTGCCCGAGGCCGGCCAGAAGGGGGATCAGGGCCGGGATGGCTCGCCAGTCGAAACCGGGCGGGCCGAAAAAGTTGGCGCAAGGTAAGGGCCCACTCCCCAACCCTGCCTGAACCCGGAGGCTTGACAGCGCAGCTAAGTGATTGATTGGAAATGGAGTCTTTGCTCTGGAAGGCGGCTCGCAACCTTCCGTTCGGCCTGGGCCCCAGCTTGCCTGGAGGTTATTGAAATCCTTTCACCCAAAGCGGCTGGGCAGGCTCCGCTTAAAAGAACATGCCTTGCCTACAGCGTTGCCGCCAGCCGGCTGCCCTGGTCTATCGCGCGTTTGGCATCGAGTTCTGCGGCGACGTCGGCGCCACCGATCAGGTGGGCGGTGATGCCCGCGGCTACCAGTTCAGCCTGCAACTCACGGCGTGGCTCCTGCCCCGCGCAGACCACGATATGGTCAACCGGCAGCACCTGCTCAACGCCTTCTATGCGGATCTTCAAGCCGGCGTCATCCACGCCCACGTATTCCACGCCCCCCCACATCTTCACTTGCCTGGCCTTGAGCGTGGCCCGATGTACCCAGCCGCTGGTCTTGCCCAAACGGGCACCGGGCTTGCCTGGCGAACGCTGCAGCAGCCAGACCTCGCGCGCTGGCGCCTCGGGTTGCGGCTTGACCAGACTGCCGCGTGATTCGAAAGTCGGGTCCACGCCCCATTCCGCCATCCAGCGCTTCGGATCCAGCGTGGAAGAGGCACCCTCGTGCACCAGGTATTCGGCCACATCGAATCCGATGCCGCCGGCACCGATGATCGCCGCGCGCTCGCCGACCTTGACCCGGCCACTCAGCACGTCCAGGTAACTCACGACCTTGGCGTGGTCCGAGCCGGCGAAAGCCACCTTGCGTGGCAGGATGCCGGTCGCCATCACCACTTCATCAAAGCCGGAAAGATTCGCTGGCGAAGCCACTGTGCCCAGCCTCACTTCCACGCCGGTCTCTTCCAGCTTGTGGGTGAAATAGCGAAGGGTCTCGTGGAATTCTTCCTTGCCCGGAATCTTCTTCGCATAGTTGAACTGGCCGCCGATCTCCAGTGCCGCGTCGAACAGCGTGACCCGGTGTCCACGCTCGGCGGCGACGGTTGCACAGGCCAGTCCCGCGGGGCCTGCACCGACCACGGCCACGCGCTTGGGCTTGAAGGTCTTGGTGTAATTCAATTCGGTTTCTGCACAGGCGCGCGGATTCAACAGGCAGCTTGCGCGCTTGTTCTCGAACACATGGTCCAGGCAGGCCTGGTTGCAGGCGATGCAGGTGTTGATGGCGTGGGGCTTGCCCGCGCTGGATTTCTTGGCCCATTGCGGGTCAGCCAGCAGCGGACGCGCCAGTGACACCATATCGGCGATGCCGTCGGCCAGGATGCGTTCGGCCACGTCGGGCATGTTGATGCGGTTGGTCGCGATCAGCGGCAGTTTTACATGCGGGCGCAATTTGGCGGTGACTTCGACGAAAGCCGCGCGTGGGACCGAGGTGACGATGGTGGGAATGCGCGCTTCGTGCCAGCCGATGCCTGAATTGATGAGGGTGGCACCTGCGTTTTCTATCGCCTTGGCCTGGGTCACGATCTCCTGCCATTGATTGCCGTCTTCCACCAGATCCAGCAGCGACAGGCGGTAGATGATGATGAAGTCCGGGCCGCAGGCCTCACGCACGCGGCGTACGATTTCCACCGCAAAGCGCATGCGCTTTTCCGGCGTGCCGCCCCACGCATCGTTGCGCTTGTTGGTGCGTGGCGCAGTGAACTCGTTGATGAAATAGCCTTCCGATCCCATCACTTCCACGCCGTCGTAGCCGGCTTCGCGTGCACGCCGTGCGGCGTCGGCATAGGCAGTGATCTGGCGCTCCACACCACGCGCGGAAATCTGGCGCGGCGTGAAGGGATTGATGGGTGCCTTCAACTTCGACGGCGCAACCGAAAACGGATGGTAGGCATAGCGCCCGGCGTGCAACAGCTGCAGGCAGATCTTGCTGCCGTTGTCATGCACGGCCTGGGTGACGAATTTGTGCGGGCGCACTTCCCAAGGCCAGGACAATTTGCCGCCGAAGGGTTTCAGCCAGCCGACCAGGTTGGGCGAGAAGCCGCCGGTGACCATCAGGCCTACGCCACCTTCGGCGCGCTCGGCGAAATAGGCCGCCAGTTTCGGGAAATCGCGGGCACGGTCTTCCAGTCCGGTATGGATGGAACCCATCAGCACGCGGTTGCGCAGCGTGGTGAATCCCAGGTCCAGTGGGGCGAACAGGTGCGGGTAATACGCGTTGGGCGCCTGCAGGTTGGCAGCCGGTAGGTTGGCAGCCGGCGCATCGGCAGCGGGCAGCGGGTGGGCGAAAGGCGTCATACAAGCGATACGTGTGCGTATGGAGCATGCACGATGCCGGTTATCCGCTTCGCGGGCAAGGCTCTACCCGTGCGGGTGTGGACCGGTGGCGGCATCGCCGGCCAGTAGCCGGGGCGTGGTAGCGAACCAACCCATGGTCACCGCGCACATCGGTCCAACCACTACTGCAAACACCAGTGTGCCCCAGCCTGCATCGCCACCCATGGCCCAGCCAGTGAGCAGGACGCTGGCCTCGATGCCCGTGCGCACCACACTGATCGGCCAGCCGGTACGGCGATGCAGGCCGGTCATCAGCCCATCGCGCGGGCCGGGACCGAAATTCGCGCCGATATACATGCCGGTGGCCAGTGCCAGCACCGACAACCCTGCCAGGAAGGCCGGGATCTGCTGCCAGAGCCCTTCGAATTGTGGAAACAGCCAAAGCCCGGCCTGCGCACTGGGCCCTATCAGCAGGACATTGAGCACCGTTCCCAGGCCCGGTTTCTGGCGGATGGGAATCCACAGCAGCAGCACGATCAAGCCGATCAGGTTGGTCATCCATCCGAATGAGAAACCGGTCTGTTTCGACGCGCCCTGGGTCAGCACGTCCCACGGCGCAATACCGATCCCGGCGCGCACCATCAGGCTGATACCGATGCCATAGAGGAACAGGCCCAGCACCAGCTGGGCCAGGCGGCGCGCGAAGGCGGGGGGAAGCGTCATGTAGAAGTTCCGAAACGTGCAGCGAGTTTGCAGAGAGAAGGATGCCAATCCCAGAGATGGAGCCAGCCGTCACTCACCAGCCTGCCAGCACCAATTTCCCGATGGTCGCGCCTGACTCCAGGCGACGATGGGCCTCGCGCAAATTGCTGGCATTGATGGCGCCGATGGTTTCGGTGTGCGTGGTGCGCAGTTCGCCTGCATCGACCAGGCTTGCCACGTGATTGAGCAGGCGATGCTGTTCAATCATGTCCGGCGTCTTGAAGCGCACACGCGCGAACATCATTTCCCAATGGATGCCGATGCTCTTGGCTTTGTAGGGATCACCGATCTTCAACAAGCCACCCGGTTCCACGATCAGGCCCACATGGCCCAGTGGCGCAATGATCGTGCCGATGGTTTCCCAGTAGCGGTCGGTGTCGGCCAGGTTCAACACTGCATCGACTTGCTCATAGCCAAGTGCCTCAAGCTGGGGTGCCAGCGGTTGGCGATGGTCGATGACATGGTGTGCGCCCATCGTCTTGCACCACGCGATGGTCTCGGTGCGCGAGGCGGTGGCGATGACAGTGAAGCCTGCGTGTCGCGCCAGCTGGATGGCGATGGAGCCCACGCCGCCCGCGCCAGCGATCACCAACAGGCTGCGGGTATTGTTTTGCATGTGGATGGAATACGGCATGCGGTCGAACAACAACTCCCAAGCGGTGATGACGGTCAGCGGTAGTGCGGCAGCCTGTGCGAAATCCAGCGTGATCGGCTTGCGGCCGACCACGCGTTCGTCAACCAGGTGGAACTGCGCATTGGTGCCACTGCGGGTGACATCGCCCGCGTAATAGACCTCGTCGCCTGGCTGGAACAGGGTGACGTCCTCGCCAATC
>JBDTZK010000260.1:0-4143 GCA_040005195.1 Pseudoxanthomonas sp. | reverse complement strand
TCTCGCGACGAACCCGACGGGTTTCATGGGTCTTGGGCAGCTGACCGGTGACCTGCTGCATGCGCAGTGAAAACTGCTCCTTGCGCAGGTCGGTCAGATGTTCGCTCAGCTGGTCGGCCGACTTCTCACGGAGTTGTTTGAGTTCCATTAGCGCACCGTCCGGGTAACGAAAGTGGTGGTCACGGACAGCTTGGCTGCCGCCAGGCGGAACGCCTCGCGTGCGATTTCCTCGGTCACGCCCTCGATCTCGTAGATCATGCGGCCCGGCTGGATCTGCGCGACCCAATATTCCACGTTGCCCTTGCCGGAGCCCATACGGACCTCGATGGGCTTCTTGGTAATGGGCTTGTCGGGGAACACGCGGATCCACATCTTGCCGCCACGCTTCACGTAACGACTGATGGAACGACGTGCAGCCTCGATCTGACGCGCGGTCAGCTGACCGTGCTTGGTCGCCTTGAGGCCGTACTCGCCAAAGCTGACGAGATTGGCGCTCCAGCTCAGGCCGTCATTGCGACCCTTGTGCTGCTTGCGGTATTTGGTGCGTTTTGGTTGCAACATGGCCGATTACCTCGCGTCACGGTCACGGGCCGGACGCGACGGACGTTCGCTGCGCTCGGGGCGCGCTTCATCCTGCTTTTCCTGGCCAATCTGGGAGAAGTCGAATACTTCACCCTTGTAAACCCACACCTTGATTCCAATGATGCCGTAGGTGGTCTTCGCCTCGGCAAAACCGTAATCGATGTCGGCACGCAGCGTGTGCAACGGTACGCGACCTTCGCGGTACCACTCCGAACGCGCGATTTCCGCGCCATTCAAACGGCCACCCACGTTGACCTTGATGCCAAGGGCACCCAGGCGAATCGCGTTGCCTACTGCGCGCTTCATCGCACGACGGAACATGATGCGGCGCTCGAGCTGCTGGGCAATCGACTCGGCAACGAGTTGCGCGTCCAATTCCGGCTTGCGCACTTCGGTGACGTTGATATGCGCCGGGACGCCCATCAGATCGCTCACTTCCTTGCGCAGCTTCTCGATGTCCTCACCGCGCTTGCCAATCACCACGCCCGGGCGGGCGGTGTGGATGGTCACGCGTGCGGTGTTGTTGGGACGCTCGATCAGGATCTTGGAGATGCCTGCCTGCGCCAGCTTCTTGCGTAGCATGTCGCGCACTTTCAGGTCGGCTGCCAAATAGCTGGCGAACAGACCTTTCTTGGCGAACCACTTGGAATTCCAGTCCTTGGCGATGCCCAGGCGGAACCCGATTGGATGAACTTTATGACCCATCGTTTTTTCCTTCCGCCTTTACTTGCCTGCGCCCACAACCACGGTAATGTGGCTGGTGCGCTTGAGGATACGGGTACCGCGGCCCTTGGCCCGCGCCATGAAACGCTTCAGCGACGGACCTTCGTCAACCATGATGGTCACGATCTTCAGTTCGTCCACGTCGGCGCCTTGGTTGTTCTCGGCATTTGCAATCGCCGACTCAACCACTTTCTTGATCATATGCGCTGCTTTCTTGTCCGAGAACTTGAGCAGGTTGACAGCACGTTCGGCGGACAGTCCGCGCACCTGGTCTGCTACCAGGCGGGCTTTCTGTGCGGAGATGCGCGCGGTGCGCAGGATGGCTTTAGCTTCCATTGTCATCTCCTCAACGCTTGCCCGGCGCGGCTTTCTTGTCGCCACCGTGACCCTTGAAGGTCCGGGTGACGGCGAATTCGCCGAGCTTGTGGCCAACCATGTTCTCGTTGATCAACACGGGAATATGGTTCCTGCCGTTGTGCACGGCGATAGTGAAACCCACCATTTCCGGCAGGATCATTGAACGTCGCGACCAGGTCTTGATCGGACGCTTGCTGCCACCGGCGGCCTCCACCTTCTTGATGAGGTGATGGTCGACGAATGGTCCCTTCTTGAGTGAACGTGCCATGGTCGATTAGCCCCTACGATCGCGGACGATGAATTGCTGGGTGCGCTTGTTATGGCGCGTCTTGTAACCCTTGGTCGGCACGCCCCACGGCGTGACCGGATGCGGGTTGCCCTGGCCTGCCTTGGCCTCACCACCACCGTGCGGGTGATCGACCGGGTTCATGGCCGCACCGCGAACGGTCGGCTTGATACCGCGCCAACGCTTGGCACCGGCTTTACCCAGTTTCTCGAGGCTGTGCTCGCTGTTGCCGACTTCACCGATGGTCGCGCAGCATTCGATCTGCACCTTGCGCATTTCGCCGGAGCGAAGACGCAACGTGGCAAAACCCTGCTCGCGCGCCACCAGCTGTACGCCGGCACCTGCGGCGCGGGCGATCTGAGCGCCCTTGCCTGGCTTCATTTCGATGGCGTGGATCGTGGTGCCGACCGGAATGTTACGCAGCGGCAAGGTGTTGCCGGCGCGGATCGGAGCATCGCTACCTGCGATGACCTGGTCGCCGGCCTTCAAGCCCTTCGGCGCGATGATGTAACGGCGCTCGCCGTCGACATAGCAAAGCAGCGCGATATGAGCCGTGCGGTTGGGGTCGTACTCGATGCGCTCGACGCGCGCCGGAATACCGACCTTGTCACGCTTGAAATCAATCAGGCGGTAGTGCTGCTTGTGACCACCACCGATGTGACGGGTGGTGATGCGGCCGTGATGGTTACGGCCACCGCTCTTGCTCTGCGGCTCGAGCAGCGGCGCATGCGGCGCGCCTTTGTGCAGGTCGGGCGTCACAACGCGAACGGCGGAACGGCGGCCGGGCGAAGTGGGTTTGAATTTCATTAATGGCATGGGATGTTCCTCAGGCCTTGGCGGTTACGTCGATGGACTGGCCTTCGGCCAGACGCACATACGCTTTGCGCCAGCTGCCGCGGCTGCCGGTGCGGTTACGGAAGGACTTGTTCTTGCCCTTCACGTTAAGCACGTTGACGCCCTCGACCTTGACGTCGAACAACTGCTCGACTGCGGCTTTTACTTCAGCCTTGGTCGCGGTGCTCGAGATTTCAAAGACGTATTGATTGGAGACTTCCTGCAGGCGCGCGGTCTTCTCGGAAATCCGGGGAGCACGCAGCACGCTGAAGATCTTTTCGTTGGTGATTTTAGCGGTCGTGCTCATGCCAGCCACTCCTCGATCTTCTTGACCGCATCAGCGGTGATCACGACGGTGTCGGCACCGACCAGCGAGGCCGGATCCAGGCCCTGCACATCGCGGACTTCCACATAGGGAAGATTGCGGGCCGACAGATAAAGATGCTCGGAAGCCTCTTCGGTGACGATCAGCGGACGACGACCAACTTCCAGACCTTTGAGCTTGGCAATCAAGCCGGTGGTCTTGGCCGAATCAACATCGAACGAGTCGACGATCATCAGGCGACCCTGGCGGTTGAGTTCCGACAGGATGGCTTTCATGGCCGTGCGATACATCTTGCGGTTGACTTTCTGCTCGAAACTACGCGGCTTGGCCGCGAAGGTCACACCACCACCGACAAAGATCGGAGCGGTCAGGGCGCCATGACGTGCACCGCCACCCTTCTGCTTCTTGGACTTCTTGGTGGTGCCGCTGACTTCCGAGCGCGTTTTCTGCGCCTTGGTGCCGGCGCGACCCGCATTGCGGTACGCGACGACGACCTGGTGGACCAGGTCCTCACTGAATTCGCGGCCAAACACTTCGTCGGAAACCGACAATTTGTTGGCGCTGCCTGTGATGGCAAGTTCCATCATGCTTCTCCCTTATCCCTTGCTCGTCGGACGTACGATCACGTCGCCGCCGGGGGCGCCCGGAACTGCACCACGAATGGCGATCAGTCCGCGCTCGACATCAACCTTCACGACTTCCAGATTCTGCGTACTCTGGTTTACCGCACCCATGTGACCGGCCATCTTCTTGCCCGGGAACACGCGACCTGGCGTCTGGCGCTGACCGAGTGAACCCGGCTGGCGGTGCGACAGGGAGTTACCGTGGGTAGCGTCGCCCATCGTGAAGTTGTAACGCTTGATGGTGCCCTGGAAGCCTTTGCCCTTGGTGACACCCTGGACGTCGACCTTCTGGCCTACCTCGAATATGTCAGCCTTGATTTCGCTGCCGACGGTGAAGTCGCCCAGCTTGTCGTCTTCGACGCGCAGCTCCCACAAGCCACGGCCACCTTCAACCTTGGCCTTGGCCAGGTGAC
>JBDTZK010000259.1:0-4149 GCA_040005195.1 Pseudoxanthomonas sp. | reverse complement strand
CTGCGGCAAGGCGCGCCAGCTGGATTACGCCCGTGCCGGGTGGGGTAGGGCCGATGACGGTGGCGACCCTGATGCAGAACACCCTGGAAGCGGCCGAGGCGACCCTGTTGTAGCAGCGGGCCTTGCCCGCGAAGCTTTTCATGACATTGCCGGAAAGCATCGCGGACAAGGCCGGCTCCTACAAAAGCCGAGCGCCGGGTTGGCGATTCGCCGTATAATTACGCGCTTCCCCACAGAACGGGTCCGCCGATGCTACGCATCCAGGCTGAAGCTCTCACCTACGACGATGTTTCCCTCGTCCCCGCGCATTCCCTTGTATTGCCCAAGGATGTCGACCTCGGTACGCGCCTGACGCGCGACCTGCGCCTGAAGTTGCCTATCGTTTCGGCGGCCATGGATACCGTTACCGAAGCGCGCCTGGCGATTGCCATGGCGCAACTGGGCGGCATAGGCATCCTGCACAAGAACATGACCGTCGAGCAGCAGGCCATTGAAGTGGCCAAGGTCAAGAAGTTCGAAGCCGGCGTCATCAAGGATCCCTTCACGGTAGGGCCGGAAACCACCATAGGCGACGTGCTGGCCCTGACTCGGGCGCGCAACATCTCCGGTGTTCCCGTCGTCGACAACGGCCTGCTACTGGGCATTGTCACCAGCCGCGACATGCGCTTCGAAACCAAGCTCGACGATCCGGTCCGCCACATCATGACCAAGAAGGATCGCCTGGTCACCGTACGCGAGGGTGCCAGGGATGGTGAAGTGCTGCAGCTGTTGCACAAGAACCGCATCGAGAAAATCCTGGTGGTCAACGACAGCTTCGAGCTGCGTGGACTGATCACGGTCAAGGACATCCAGAAGAAATCCGACAACCCCAACGCGGCCAAGGACAGCGCTACGCGATTGTTGGTCGGCGCGGCATTGGGCGTGGGCGGCGACACAGACCAGCGTGTTGAAGCGCTGGTCGCGGCCGGCGTCGACGTGCTCGTCGTGGACACCGCGCACGGCCATTCGCAGGGCGTGCTGGACCGCGTGGCGTGGATCAAGAAACGCTTCCCGCAGCTGCAGGTCATCTGCGGCAACATCGTCACCGGTGATGCCGCGCTGGCTCTGATGGACGCTGGCGCTGATGCGGTGAAGGTCGGCGTGGGCCCGGGTTCCATCTGCACCACGCGCATGGTCGCCGGTGTAGGTGTTCCGCAGATCACCGCCATCGATATGGTTGCCGAAGCCTTGCAGGATCGCATCCCGCTGATCGCCGACGGCGGCATCCGCTACTCGGGCGACATCGGCAAAGCCATCGTAGCGGGCGCTTCCACGGTGATGATCGGCGGGCTGCTGGCCGGTACCGAAGAAGCACCGGGCGAAGTCGAACTGTTCCAGGGCCGCAGCTACAAAAGCTATCGCGGCATGGGCAGCCTGGGCGCGATGGAGAAAGGCAGCAAGGACCGCTACTTCCAGGATTCCAGCGACGCCGACAAGCTGGTGCCCGAAGGCATTGAAGGTCGCGTGCCGTATCGCGGCCCAGTCGGCAACATCATCCACCAGCTGGTCGGCGGCCTGCGCGCGACGATGGGCTACGTGGGTTGCGCGACCATCGAGGACATGCAGAAGAAGCCCCGCTTCGTGACCATCACCGGCGCAGGGCAGCGCGAGAGCCACGTGCATGATGTGCAGATCACGAAAGAGCCGCCGAATTACCGGATGGGGTGAGGCGATGCGTTTGCGGGCTGCCGGGGGCAGGCCGCGCATCGACGAACGCCCGAGCGCTATGCGCGAGGGCCGGGGGCGCGACCATCGCGCAGGTCATCGCACTGCTTGTCACGCATATTCCTGGAACAATCATTGATGACCAACATTCACATCAACAGCACCCACACCGACAGCATCCACTCTGACCGCATCCTCATCCTCGATTTCGGCGCGCAGTACACGCAGTTGATCGCACGCCGCATTCGCGAAATCGGGGTGTATTGCGAAATCTGGGCGTGGGACCACGATCCCTCCGAGATCGCCGCTTACGGCGCCAAGGGCATCATCCTGTCGGGTGGCCCTGAGTCAACGACCGAAGCCGGCGCGCCCACTGCGCCGCAACAGGTCTTCGATTCCGGCCTGCCTGTCCTGGGTATCTGCTACGGGATGCAGACCATGGCCGCTCAACTCGGTGGTGCAACCGAAGCAGCCGACGCCCGCGAGTTCGGTCATGCCGAAGTCGAGGTCGTCGCGCCAGACACATTGTTCAAAGGCCTGAGCGACCACGCAGGCGGAACGCCGCGGCTGGATGTGTGGATGAGCCATGGCGACCACGTGGCGAAGGCACCGCCCGGTTTCACCATTACTGCGCGCACCGACCGTATACCGGTGGCTGCGATGTCAAATGAAGACAAGCGCTGGTACGGCGTGCAGTTCCATCCTGAAGTCACCCATACCAGGCAGGGCGAAGCGTTGCTGCGCCGGTTAGTGACCGATATCTGCGGTTGCCAGACGCTGTGGACGGCCGCCAACATCATTGATGACCAGATCGCGCGCGTGCGTGCGCAGGTCGGTGAGGATGAAGTCATCCTGGGCCTCTCGGGCGGTGTCGATTCCTCGGTCGTGGCGGCGCTGCTGCACAAGGCCATCGGCGACAAGCTGACATGCGTGTTCGTTGACACCGGGCTGCTCCGCTGGAACGAAGGTGATCAGGTGATGGCGATGTTCGCCAGCGAAGCAGAGCAGGGCGGAATGGGGATCAAGGTCATCCGCGTTAACGCCGCCGACCGCTATTTCAAGGCGCTGCAAGGCGTGGCCGACCCCGAGGCCAAACGCAAGATCATCGGTGGGTTGTTTGTTGAGATCTTCGATGAACAATCGCAGAAGCTGGCCAATGCCAAATGGCTGGCGCAAGGCACCATCTACCCTGACGTGATCGAATCGGCCGGCAGCAAGACTGGCAAGGCGCACGTGATCAAGAGCCACCACAATGTCGGTGGCTTGCCCGAGCACATGAAGATGGGTCTGGTAGAGCCTTTGCGCGAGCTGTTCAAGGACGAAGTGCGGCGCCTTGGCGTCGAGCTTGGCCTGCCACGCGCGATGGTCTATCGCCATCCATTCCCGGGCCCTGGCCTGGGCGTGCGCATTCTGGGTGAAGTGAAACGGGAGTACGCCGAACTGCTGGCACAGGCCGATGCCATCTTCATCGAGGAACTGCGCAAGGCCGATCTGTACGACAAGACCAGCCAGGCCTTTGCGGTGTTCCTGCCGGTGAAGTCCGTTGGCGTGGTCGGCGACGCGCGCGCGTACGAATGGGTGATCGCGTTGCGCGCGGTCGAGACCATCGATTTCATGACCGCGCACTGGGCCCACTTGCCGTATGAATTCCTGGGTACGGTCTCCAACCGCATCATCAACGAACTGCGCGGCATATCGCGCGTGGTCTACGACATCAGCGGCAAGCCACCCGCGACGATCGAGTGGGAGTGACGTATGCAGGAGCTACCTGAGACCCATCCGCGTGGGCAGTCCCTGCATGTCAGGCCCTTCGGCCGGCTTGGCCGCAGCGTCGGCGAAATCGGCTTCGGCGCCTGGGCTATCGGCGATGCCTGGGGACAGGTCGACGACGCGCAGTCCCTGGCCGCGCTGCATGCCGCCCTGGATGCCGGCCTGGACTTCATCGACACGGCCGATGTCTATGGCGATGGGCACTCCGAGCGCCTGATCGCACGCGTGCTCAAGGAGCGTGGTGGCGAGCGCCCGATGGTGGCCACCAAAGTGGGACGGCGACTGCCGCATCAAACCGTAGCCGGTTACAGCGCGGAGAACCTTGAAGCGTTCGTCGACCGCAGCCTGCGCAACCTGGAGATGGATTGCCTGGATCTGGTCCAGCTGCATTGCCCGCCGACCGATGCGTACTTCCACCCGGAAATATTCGAGCGCATGGATCGACTGGTAGAACACGGCAAGCTCAGGTACTACGGTGTAAGCGTCGAACGGGTCGAGGAAGGGCTCAAGGCGATCGAATACCCGGGCGTCGCCAGCGTGCAGATCATCTTCAACATGTTCCGCCTGCGTCCGGCCGAACTGTTCCTGCAGCAGGCGCAACGGCGCGGTGTGGCCGTCATCGCACGGGTTCCATTGGCTAGCGGCCTGCTCAGCGGCAAGTTCAGTGGCGATACG
>JBDTZK010000258.1:0-4149 GCA_040005195.1 Pseudoxanthomonas sp. | reverse complement strand
CGTCCCGTTCCAGCATACGCGCCACGGTGTGCTGGCCGGCCAGCTTGATCAGGTCGGCGGCCGACATCTTTCCGAACCATTCGGAATTGAACCTCAGCTCGGTCTTTTCCCGATCTAGCACTTTGAAGACCTGGTCGGCATAAGTGCGGGCATTGGCCTCTACGTCCTCGCGCGTCAGCGGCTTGCGAGTCACGTTTTTCCCGGTGGGGTCGCCGATCATGCCGGTGAAGTCGCCGATCAGGAAAATCACCTGGTGGCCCAGGTCCTGGAACTGGCGCATCTTGTTCAACAGCACGGTATGGCCGATGTGCAAATCCGGCGCAGTCGGATCGAAACCCGCCTTGATGCGAAGCGGGCGGCCCAGCTTCAGGCGGGCTTCCAGCTCCTCGCGCTTGAGGATTTCATCGGTGCCGCGGGCGATCAGTTCCAGTGCTGCTGCGTGTGGCAAGGCTCGATTCCAGGTTAATGAACAGGCAAGACCGCCTGCTGACAAAGGTGAACGTAAAGTTAAACCAAAGTTAATCATGACGCCAGTCAAAAAAGCTAACCGAGTCAAGGGTTTGACGCGAACATTTCACGTGATTATGGTACCTGCATTGGGTTCGCCGCCTTGGGCCCGGGGAAAAACATTCGATGCACATTAACGGTGACGGCCCCGGCCGCAAGCAGCGTTTCCAGCAGCGCCTGGAACTTATTCGCGACTCGGCCCTGCATCATCAAGTGCGGCATCATCTTTCGGCAAGGCGCTGGAACCGGCGCCAGTGGATTCACGCCAGTCTGTTCACCACCATCGGCATTCTGGTGGCCACCATCATTCCGGGCTTTTCGACCGCCATGCATGCGCCGGTGGTGGAGCAGCACGCAGTGCTTGCCCTGGAACTTCCCCAGCTTTCGGAGGCCCGCCTGCAGGGCACGGCGGGCGACAGCTGGCAAATAGTGAAGGTGCGCCCGGGCCAGACGCTGGCTTCGTTGTTCAAAGAAATGGGGATTCCGCGCGAGACTATGCAGCGCCTCCTGAAGAATGCCGACGCCAAGGCGGCATTGAGCAAACTCAAGCCCGGCACAGAGTTGGCCTTCGACCTGCCGGTGACAGGCAGCTTGCGCACGCTGCGCTACGACCGGGACGCCGACCACAGGGTGGAGTTGTCGCTGGCCGGCGACACGCTGGCACAGAAAGTCGTGGCGCGAGAAACCACCACCCGCACCGTGGTGCTCAGCGGCAAGGTAGGCCGTTCGCTCAACCGCTCTGCACGGAAGGCGGGCCTAACCTCGGCCAACATCAATTCGCTGACCGATGAAATCTTCAAGTACGACATCGATTTCGATTCCGACCTGGATGCCGATGACCGTTTCAGCGTGGTGGTAGACCAGACCTGGCGTGAGGGCGAGTTGGTCAGCACCAGTCCGGTACTGGCGGCTACCTTCACCGTCGATGGCAAGTTGCATTCGGGTTTCCGTTATTCGCGACCGGCCAGCAAGCCGGAGTACTTCACCGCCCAAGGCCGGCCGTTGAAGAAGACCTTCATCCGGATGCCGATTCCCTATGCGCGCCTCAGTTCCAAGTTCGGCGCGCGCAAGCACCCCGTACTGGGCTCCATGCGCATGCACAAGGGTGTCGACTACGCCGCCTCCAGCGGCACGCCGATCATGGCGGCAGGCGATTCGCGGGTCGAGTTCATCGGCTGGCAACGCGGTTATGGCAACACCGTGATCCTCAACCACGGCCGCGGCTACACCACTCTCTACGGGCACATGTCGCGCACTGCCAAACTGCGCAAGGGCCAGTCGGTCCCGCAGGGCACGGTGATCGGGTACGTCGGCTCGACCGGCCTGGCTACCGGCCCGCACCTGCATTACGAATTCCGCGTCAACGGCGCACACCGTAATCCCCTCTCCATCACCATGCCGCCGCCGGAGCCCCTGGGTGGCGCGCAGCTGGCGTCTTACCGCAATTACACCGCCAAAGCGCTGGCCCGCATCCGCACCGTAGAGGACATCATCTACGCCGATGTGGGACCCGCTCCCCTCGCAACCGGCAAGACACTCGCGGCCGCATTGGCCACGCCGAAGAAGCGCTGAAACGATTTTGCTTGTGGCTGCGCCCAACGGGCGCGATGCTTGAACCGATCACCACGACCTGGCGCCCAAGGGGCGCACTTGCATGCCTGAAGACGCACCGCTTTACCTGGGCCTGATTTCCGGCACCAGCGCCGATGGCATTGATGCAGCGCTGGTGCGTTTCCAGCCCGCCTGCGAACTGGTGTTTGGGCGAACCTACCCTTGGGATGAAACCCTGCGCGCGCGTTTGATCGCGCTGGGACAGGGCGGTGCGGCAACTTCGCTGGATGAACTGGGCGCCCTGGACACCACCCTTGCCCGCGCTTTCGCCCAGGCAGCGCTGCAGGCCGTCGCCGATGCGGGACTGCAACCAGAACACGTGCATGCGATCGGCTCGCACGGGCAGACCGTGCGCCACCGGCCCGAATCGTCCGCCGCTTTCACCTGGCAGATGGGCGACGGCAACGTCATCGCCGAACGCAGCGGCATCACCACGGTGGCTGATTTCCGTCGACGCGATGTCGCCGCAGGTGGGCATGGCGCGCCGCTGATGCCTGCGTTCCATGCGGCAATGCTGCGTTCGCCAGAAGAGGATCGTGCAGTGCTGAACCTGGGCGGGATCGGCAACTTCACGCTGCTGCCCCGCACTGGCGATGTACGGGGATTCGACACAGGGCCAGCCAATGCACTGATGGATGCCTGGTGTGAGCGTCATAGCGGACATGCTTATGACGCCGGTGGCGCATTCGCTGCGCGTGGCCAGGTGGAACCCGGCTTACTGGCGCGACTGCTCGCCGATCCCTGGTTCGCCGCGCCGCCACCCAAAAGTACGGGCCGGGAACAGTTCCATCTGCCCTGGCTGGAAGCCCAGCTGCAAACGGGCGCGCTTGCACCCACAGCTGCCGATGTACAGGCCACCCTGCTTGAACTCAGTGCGATGACGGTTGCCGATGCATTGCGCGCCACCCAGCCCGATACCACGCGCGTCCTGGTGTGTGGCGGTGGTGTGCACAACCTCGTGTTGATGGCGCGACTTGCCGCGCTGCTGCCGGGCGTGGTTGTCGAATCCACGGCCGCGCACGGGTTGGATCCCGACTACGTGGAAGCCATGGGTTTCGCCTGGCTGGCGCAGGAAACGTTGGCGGGAAGGCCGGGCAATCTGCCCAGCGTCACCGGTGCGAAAGGACTACGCGTACTGGGCGCGATCTACCCGGCCTGAAGGCTTTACTGGCACCACATCAGGGGTACGTACTTTTTGCCGGTCATGGCAGCAGTGCGCTTGCCGACCGGTTGTGCCCGCAGAGGCGGTGCCTAGAACCCGTGTCCGGGCGGCACATCCTTCAATGCGGTGATGGCAGCGGACAGCACGTCCGCCTCGCGGTCGCTGAAACCGCTGACCACTTCGGCTTCAGTGGCCAGCAATCCCTGCTCCAGCAGGTGGAACAGGGTGTCATGCAGGGTCCAGTCCCGCGCTTCGGCCACGCGACGGATGCGATCAGCCAGCACAGGATCGATGTCCTTCATCACGATATCGGTCAAGGCCATGCCTCCTGTCATTGCACACACAATGCCGGGCGTCATCATGCCCAATATCCGCAGCGCCCGCGAGGCCGTGGGTCTTGATGCGAGTAATCTCGTTCACGCCGCACCGGGATCGTCCGCCGCTCGGTTAGCATTGCGTCATGACCCATACCCCTGCAGCGCAATCGAACCGACTCCTTGACTGGCTGCCTGACTGGTTCACACCCTATCTGCAACGTGCGCCACTGGGCGCGCTGCTGCTCGGCATTTCTTCCGGATTTCCGTACGCGATGATCGGCGCAACGCTGACCACGCGCCTGGCCCAGGACGGCATCGACAAGAAAAGCGTTACCGCGTTCTCGCTTGCGTTCCTGCTCTACAACTTCAAGTTCCTGTGGGCGCCCATGGTCGACAAGGTGCGTCTTCCGTTGATCGGTCGCTTTGGCCAGCGCCGGTCCTGGTTGTGGCTGTCGGCCACGGCTGTGGCGGCGGCGGTCGTGTTCCTGGGAATGACCGACCCCTCGGCCAGCCTGCAACGCGTGGCCACCGCGGCGGTGCTGGTGGGCATTG
>JBDTZK010000257.1:0-4150 GCA_040005195.1 Pseudoxanthomonas sp. | reverse complement strand
GCTGGGCCAGCACCAGCACGGGCACGAATAAAAGCGACGCGGAAAGAACGAAACGCAATGGGGACATCACAGCCTCCTGAACGCTGGAGGGAAAGGTATCGCATCTTTTGTAGGAGCGACGTGAGCCGCGAAAACATATGGTTTGCGGGCTACACACATCGCGACTTACGTCGCTTCTACATCAGTCATGGGCCGCTAATCAGCACTCGATGACGTTCACGGCCAGCCCGCCACGGCTGGTTTCCTTGTACTTGTCCTGCATGTCGCGGCCGGTGTCGCGCATGGTCTTGATGACTTTGTCCAGGCTGACCTTGTGCTTGCCATCGCCGCGCGCGGCCATGCGGCTGGCATTGATGGCCTTGACCGCGCCCATTGCATTGCGCTCGATGCACGGAATCTGTACCAGTCCACCGATCGGATCGCAGGTCAGTCCCAGATTGTGTTCCATGCCGATCTCGGCGGCGTTCTCGATCTGGCTGGAAGTTCCACCCAGGGCTGCGACCAGGCCGCCGGCGGCCATTGAACAGGCCACGCCGACTTCGCCCTGACAGCCGACTTCGGCGCCGCTGATGCTGGCGTTTTCCTTGTACAGGATGCCAATGGCGGCGGCCGTCAGCAGGAAATCGAAGATGCCCTGTTCGTTGGCGCCCGGGCAGAAGCGGTCGTAGTAATGCAGCACCGAAGGAATGATCCCGGCCGCGCCATTGGTCGGGGCCGTGACTACGCGCCCACCGGCGGCGTTCTCCTCGTTCACCGCCAGCGCGTACAGGTTCACCCAGTCCAGCGTGGTCAAGGGGTCGCGCATGCCCGCCTCAGGCTTGCTGGACAGCTCGGCGAAAAGTGCCGGCGCGCGTCGGGTGACATGCAGGCCACCGGGCAGCGTGCCTTCCTGGCGGATGCCGCGGGCCACGCAGCTCTGCATGGCAGTCCAGATCTCGCGCAGGCCGGCCTTGACCTCGTCTTCGCTGCGCCAGGATTTTTCGTTTTCGAACATCAATTGCGCGATGCTCAACCCGCTCTCGCGCGAACGCAGCAGCAACTCGTCGCCGCTGTGGAACGGATAGGGCAGGGGTGTCTCGTCGGCCACGATGCGGTCTTCGGCGGCCTCGTCGGCATTGACCACGAAGCCGCCCCCGACCGAGTAGTAGTCGCGTGTGGCGATCACCTGTTCCTGCGCATCGAAGGCGGTAAAGCGCATGCCGTTGGTGTGGTACGGCAGCTTCTGGCGCTTGTTCATCACCAGGTCGCGCTTTTCGTCGAATGCGATCACATGCTGGCCCGACAGCAACAGCTGCTTGTCGCCACGTATACGCAGCAGGGCTGCGGGAATGACATCCGGGTCGATCAGGTTGGGCAGGTGGCCTTCCAGCCCCATCAACAAAGCCTTGTCGGTGCCGTGGCCACGACCGGTCAAGGCCAGTGAGCCGAAGACCTCGGCGCGCACCCGCACCACGTCCTGAAGCCGGCCGGGTTCCTCGATCCATCGCGCGACGAAACGCGCCGCCGCCCGCATCGGGCCCACCGTGTGCGAGGAACTCGGGCCTATGCCGATCTTGAAAAGGTCGAAAGTGCTGACTGCCATGGGCGCTATTCTATGCCGCCACTCTCCCAAGCGACGCCTGCGTCGCAACACTGTCTGCGATACCGACCGGAGCACCCATGCCCCTGATCCTGTACCAGCGCGATGATTGCCACCTGTGCGACCTGGCGCTGGAGGCGCTTGCCGCGGCGCGACTGCCCGACTTTGAGAGCGTCTTCATCGACGACAACGCGCTTTTGGAAGAACGCTACGGCATTCGCGTGCCGGTGCTGCGCGATGAAGCCGGGGGCGCGGAACTGGACTGGCCATTCGATGCGGATCGTGTGCAGGCCTGGCTGGCATTGCGCTGACAGGGACTGGGAAAGCTGTCTGCAGGCCGAACATGACGTCCGGCCTTCGGCACTGCCCCTGCGTGGTAGTTAGTCTTGTGGTCACGCTGAGGGGAGTGCACGGATGAATCGACGCAGGGTCTGGATCGGATTGCTCACCGCTTGCCTGCTGGGCAGCACGGCGACCGCCGCTGAATCGTCCCGCCCACCATCTTCCGATCCACACGCACCGGTGTGGACGTCTTTGCAGGGCATGCACTCGGATTACGTGAAAGCCTTTGTGCAAAGCGATGGCTTCGGCATCAGGCGTCTCACGCCAATGATGCTGCTGATGCAGGGCGGCACGCTGGTACTGGACCGTCAGCAACTGCGCGTGGAAGACGTGCAGATGATCGGGATCGCCAAACACGATCCGCCAGTGGTGTATGCCAGCGGCGTATTCAAATTCCAGCATGGCGATGAAGGGCAAGTCTTCCTGCGCACGTCCGATCATCGGCCGGTCAACGCTGAGGAACAACGCATTCTGGATGACTTGCAGGCAGGCCATGAGATCGTAAGCCAAGCTGTTGCTGGCGGCATCACCTCGGTGGCTGCGATTCGTGCGATGCCGAATTGCCTGCAGTGCCACCAAAGCAAGCGCGAGGGCGACACTATGGGAGCATTCGTCTATCGCTTGCGGGTGATTCAGGAGTAGTGTCGTGCGCGTTGGTGACTAAGCATGCGTGCTTTAACCGCGAGGATTTGGTTATGCATCATCAAAGCTGTGAAGACATCCCGCAGTTGGCGTTGGGATCCAGGCAGGGCGCATGTAATGCTTGATCGAGGAAAGTGATGACGTGCTTTTCGTAAATGGAAGGTGAGTGACGCTCGAAATCCTGATGGGCAGCGTCTGGCAATATCAACAATTCCTTCGGAGCCCGCGCCCGCGCATAGAGTGCCCGCGACTCCGCTGGAGTCGTGTGCTGATCGCGTCCGCCAGCGACGATCATTACCGGCGCGCCAATGCCTGCGATATGGTCTATGGGTCGCAACTTTTCCAGTGAAACACCAAGTCGTGGCCTGACCTGCATTTCCAGCAATTTCGAGAGGAGCGGCGCAGCCCCACCAAAGCGCATTGCCATGCGATTTTGCAGCGCTTGACGCGCATCCGGATAAACGGCTTCCAGTACCACCGCATCGAAACCAACGGGTGATGGGCCCAGCAGGATCGAAGCGCCTCCCAAAGAAACACCGATGGCAGCGACAGGTCGACCCGGATGCCTTAGCTTTATCCAGGCACGTGCCGCCTGCACGCCGGTCGACTCGCGTAATCCCAGGGTGATTGCGTCCCCCGGACTCTCGCCGTGTGCTTGCAAATCCACCAGCAGCACGGAGTAGCCATGCCGCGATAGCAAGCGTGCGCGTCCTACCATCGCCAAGCGGTTGGCGCGTATGCCATGCAAAAGAAGCACGGCACCTTTGACGGGGTCGCCGTTAATCCACCAGCCCCGGATAACACCTGAATCGGTTGCTATGTCGACCGACTGCGCATGCAGGTCCGCTGGGGGCAATCCGATGGCGGCGGGCCGCGGTGCAACCAGTTGTCCGCCTACCCAATAGCTGAAAGCAGTGCCAAGAACGCCGATCAGCAGGAAAAATAACACCGCTCCTTTCAGGATAGCGGCTTGTTTACCGGTGGGCATGGTAAGGATTACTTGACGATTTTGAACACCACTTTGGTGCTCACTGCCACTTCATTCGGAATGGTCTTGGTATCGGTCCAGTCGCCGCCGCCTACGCCGAAATCCAGGCGCTTGATGGTGGCCTTGCCTGCCAGCACGGGTTGCGCGCCGGGCGTCCAGGTGAAGGTCAGTGTGACCGGCTTGCTGACGCCACGCAGGCTGAGGGTGCCGTCTGCCGCGTACTGGTTGCCGCCGAGTGAACGGAACCTGGTCGCGGTGTAGCGCGCTTGTGCGAACTTGGCGATGTTGAAGAAGTCACTTTCGGACAGGGTGGAATCGCGATCACCGTTGCCGGTGGTGGCGCCCGCCAGCGGGATGATTACGTCCAGCTTCGAAGTGGTGAGTTTGGCCGGGTCGAAACTCAGTGTGGTGGTGAAACTGGCGAACTTGCCAGTGAACACTTCGCCGTCGTACTGGCTGGCGAATACCAGGGTGGAGCCGGGGGCCTGCACGTAATTCGCGGCGAAGGCCGGGGTAGCGGACATCATGGCCACCAGTGCGGCGGCGGTGAGCACGGGTGAATTGAAGTTACGGGACATGGGGGGGTTCCTCGGTTTTCG
>JBDTZK010000256.1:0-4158 GCA_040005195.1 Pseudoxanthomonas sp. | reverse complement strand
TTCGCCTTATCAGAATGTACGCAAGGGGACGAAGTACCCGCCCTTCCTGGTCACGATCTCCACTGAAGACAACCGGGTCGGTCCGGGGCATGCACGCAAGCTGGCTTACCGGTTGGAGGAAGCCGGGGCTCCGACTTTCTTCTACGAGGACGAAGAGGGCGGCCACGGGGTCAGCGATGCCTTCCGCAACCCAGAACTGATGGCCTTGCGCATGAGCTTCCTGGTCCACAACCTGATGCCCAAGCCCTGAAATGAAAGCGGCAGGCGACGCGTGGCGCGTCGTCTGCCGCGAACCTTCCGAAGTTATTCGTCCCTGACCTCGCCACCCGCCAGGAACTGCCAGGTGCGGGTGACGTGCAGGATGTCGATGTTCTCGTCGGTCTGCGGAAGCGGCGGAAAAGGCGTGGAGAGTTTCACGATGCGCAGTGCAGTCGAATCCAGCAACGGTACGCCGCTGGACTGGATGATGCGGCTGTTTTCCACGGAACCATCGCGGCGTACCGCGACGCTGATCACCACTTGCCCCGACAGGCGCTTGCGCCGTGCTTCGTCGGGATAGTTGAGGTTGCCCACGCGCTCGGCGCGGTCCACCCACGCGCGCAGATAATTGGCGTAGACATATTCGCGGGTGCTGGCCGAGACAAACTTGCGCTTGGGGCGCTTGGCGTACAGCTCCGAGCGCAGGTGGATCTCCGCGGCCAGGCGTGCCATTTCGGCATCGTGATCGATCTTCAGATCACCGCGCGGCAGCTCGGGCCGTTCGGGTTCGGGCCGTGATTGCGCGGGGGGCACGGGCACTTCGCCACGCGTGGAAGTGACCACCCGGGCTTCCGGCGGCGGTGCAACATCGGGTGATTGCGCGCGCAGGGGCTGCGGTGCGATGCCCGTCTGCATCTGCGGTACCCAGCCGGCCTGGCTGTCGCGCGGACGCTGCGATTTGTCGCGGTCGCCGCCGCCCTGCTGGTTGGCAGCGGCCAGGAAATCCGCTTGCTTGGGCGTGAGCGGAGTCTGGGTCTGGCTGAGGATCACATCCAGCGTTGGCACCACGGGCGCCGCATCATCCAGCGCAAACCCCAGGCCCAACACCAGCATGCCGTGCACGATCAGCGACAGCGCCAGGGTGGCGGTGAGGCGTTCGTTTGCGCCTATCTTGGGTGGGGGGACGACGGCGGACATGGAATCTAAAGCTCCTCTCCCAGTGGCAGAGGGGTTGGGGTGAGGGTACGGCGAAGCGTGGATGTTGAAAGGACTTTGGTAGTCCAGCACTTGCTGCTTTGCCGTGCCCTCATCCGCCCTTCGGGCACCTTCTCCCGAGGGGAGAAGGGAACCGGCCCGGCCCCGCCTTTTCCATCAACCATCGCCAACCTGCCGCTCAATCGCATCAAACAACAGCCCGGCGATATTCAATCCGAACTGCGCGTCCAGTTCGCGCACGCAGGTGGGGCTGGTGACATTGACCTCGGTCAGGTAATCGCCGATCACATCCAGTCCCACGAACAGCATGCCGCGGCGTTTCATTTCCGGCGCAACCTGGGCGGCGATCCAGCGGTCACGGTCGGAAATGGGCCGGCCTTCGCCGCGACCGCCGGCGGCCAGATTGCCGCGGAACTCGTCGCCCTGCGGAATCCGCGCCAGTACGTAATCCACCGGCACGCCATCGACCAGCAGCACGCGCTTGTCGCCGTCCTTGATGCCGGGGATGAAACGCTGCGCCAGGGTCAGGTTGCCGCTGCCGACCAGTGTTTCCAGGATCACGTTGAGGTTGGACTCGCCCGCACGGGCGCGAAAGATCGAGCGCCCGCCCATCCCGTCCAGAGGTTTGAGTACCGCTTCGCCATGTTCGGCGACGAACGCCTTGAGCGCGGCCGGGTCACGGCTGACCAGGGTGGGTGGGCAGCACTGCGGGAAGAGCAGGGCGGCCAGCTTCTCGTTGTAGTCGCGCAATCCCTGTGGGTCGTTGACCACCAGGGCGCCTGCAGTCTGCGCGATGCTGAGGATCTGGGTGTCGTAGAGGAACTGGTCGTCGAACGGCGGGTCCTTGCGCATCAGCACCACCTGACCCGGACCGAAGGGCAGTTCCGCCGTATCACCCAGGGTGAACCAGGCGGCCTTGTCATCCTTGACGGTCAGGGGCGAGGCCAGCGCGACCGCCTTGCCGTCACGCAGCGACAGTCCGCCCGGTTGCACGTAATGCAGGCGATGCCCGCGGCGCTGGGCTTCCAGTAGCATGGCGAAGGTGGTGTCCTTTGCGATCTTGATCGACCCGATGGGGTCCATCACCACGACGACATCGAGAGACATGGGGCGTGTTCCGGTGTTTTGCAGCCACGAATGTTAGCAGGCGCAAAATGCGACGAAGTTCGCATCGTGGCATTCAGCTTCACCCGCAACTTGAAGCCCGGCTTGACAGTCTGCGCCGGTGCTGAGATATAAGGTGCTTCGCAGCGGTGCCGCTCAAGAAGCGCCGCGCTTGGGGAAAAACGGCAATGACAGAACAAGACAACCCGGCCGGGGGGTTCAGCGGCCTCCGGGTGATGGTGATTGACGATTCAAAAACCATTCGTCGCACGGCTGAAACCCTGCTCAAGCGGGAAGGCTGTGAAGTGGTCACGGCAACGGACGGCTTCGAGGCGCTGGCCAAGATCGCCGACCAGCAGCCGCAGATCATCTTCGTGGACATCATGATGCCGCGCCTGGATGGCTATCAGACCTGCGCGCTGATCAAGAACAACCAGGTGTTCAAGAACACTCCGGTGATCATGCTGTCGTCCAAGGATGGCCTGTTCGACAAAGCCCGCGGCCGCATCGTTGGGTCCGAGCAGTACCTGACCAAGCCGTTCACCCGTGAAGAGCTGCTCGACGCGATCCGCACCCATGTCGGCTGACGCAAAGGGGATTACGCCATGAGCCGCACGCCCTTCGATATCCTGGCCGAGTACGAGCGCCGCAGCCTGGCCCATGCCGTGGTCCTGCCTGCGCGCGAAGCGGTCGCCGAGCAATGGCGCGGTGTCGGTTACCGGGTCGGTCAACGCCGTCTGGTGTCCGGATTCGGGGACGTGGTCGAAATCGTGCCGATCCCGCCGACCACGCCGGTACCTTGGGCACAACCCTGGCTGCTTGGCATCGGCAACCTGCGCGGCAATCTGTTCCCGGTGATCGATCTGAAACATTTCCTGGAAGGCGAGCGCACCGTGCTGCACGAAGGCCAGCGCGTGCTGGTGGTGCGCCAGGTGGGTGGCGACGTGGCGCTGACCATTGACGAACTGTTCGGGCAACGCAGCTTTACTGAAGACCAGCGGGTCGAACCCGGCACGCTGGCCGAAGGCCGCTATGGGCACTTCGTGGAGCAGGCGTTCCGGGGCGATGACGAGCATGACTGGGGAGTCTTTGCGCTGTCGCTGCTGGCGCGCACGCCGGAGTTCCGCCAAGCCGCGCTGTAAAGCGCAGTGCGACGGGATGGGAAAGGCAGTCAGGAAGACAGCCTGCAAGCCACGGGAAGGTGGCGAACGGATCCAGTCGCGAAGAAGAGGCTGGGGACGTGGGAAAGGCCTGCTATCAACGGGCCGCGTACCTGACGACGCACGGGGTGTCGTCGCAGGTTGATTGAATCATCGCTGCACATTGTCCACACCAGGGGTTTGAAAGATGAGTACTGCACCGGATTCTCCCAAAGCCAGCAAACTTGGCAGCTTGGGAAGCAGCTTCTGGCTGGTCTTGCTGGCCCTGTCAGTCATTCTGTTCGGCGCCAACACTGGCGTAGCCACTTATGAAGGCAGCCGTTTGTCCGGCGCCGGCACCGGTGCGGCTGACTTGCAGGTGTTGTCGCAGCAGCTGGCCAACCAGGGCCGTGAAGCAGTCGAGGGCAACGCCGAGGCGTTCAAATCCTTCAAAGACACCAAATCCCGGATCGAATCCACGGTCACCACACTGCGTAGCCGCTTCGGCAACGAAGGCGCAGTGACCGGGGCGCTTACCCGCCTCGAAGCCACCTGGGCCCCGCTGGCCAAGAGCGCCGCACAGTTGGAAAGCAGCGAACCGGCAGTCCTGGCCCTGGCCGGCAATGCCAATCGCTTCGGCAACCAGGTGCCGCAACTGCAGGCCCAGTTGAACGAAGTGGTGCGCGCCATGTCCGACAGCGGCGCGCAGTCGTCGCAGATC
>JBDTZK010000255.1:0-4176 GCA_040005195.1 Pseudoxanthomonas sp. | reverse complement strand
TGCGGCGACGCAGGGCGTCGTTGGCGGGGTCCACGGCCCGGGCGAAGGCGGCGTTCGCCAGAGTGTACTCGTGGCCGCAGCAGACGGCCGAGTCTCCCGGCAGGGCCGACAGGCGGTCCAGTGAGGCCAGCATCTGTGAGGGCGTGCCCTCGAAAAGGCGGCCGCAGCCCATGCTGAACAGCGTATCGCCGCAAAACAGATGGCCGTCCGCGCCGTGGAAGGCGACATGGCTGAGGGTATGCCCCGGCACTGCCAGTACCTTGAAATCCCAGCCGTTAAGCGTGAAAGCGTCGCCGTCGACCACCCGCACAGTGGCGTCAGGAATGCGCTCATCCTGTGGCGCGAACACCGGCAGGTCTGGCCAGCGCTCGCGCAGTGCCGCCAGGCCTCCGCTGTGATCAAGGTGGTGGTGGGTGACCAGCACGCCCGTCAGCCGGATACCCCGCTCGCAGGCGGCCATGACCGGCGTGGCGTCGCCCGGGTCCACAACGACCGCCTTGCCTTCCTCGTCAACCAGCGCCCAGATGTAGTTGTCCTCGAAGGCGGGCAGGGCAGTCAGTTTCATGGGTCACCAGCAGGGAAAGGGGAGTCATTCTGGACACGCGACGGGCGGGGTTTGGGGCGGTCCTCTACAATTCCGAACATGCCTGTCCTGCAGATCAGCCGTCAACCCGATCCCCTGGCCTGGTTCGACACCCTACGAGGGCAGCCCTTGCTGGCAGCGGAACAGACCGCCATCCGCAATGCGCTGATGTCCCGTCCTGCCTCGCAACCCTGGCTTTGGCTGGCGCCCATCCGCCCCGCCAGGAGCGCCGAGGATGAGGGCTTGCCTCCGCGCAGCCTGCTGCTGCATCCCTGGGGTGATCGCTACGCCGGCACCCTGCAATGCGGGCTGCCACTGCCGCTGGCCGACGAGTCGATAGGCAACCTGATCCTCCAGCACGCGCTGGACGACGGCCGCGATGGCCTGCTTGAGGAGTGCGAACGCGTTCTGGAGCCGGGCGGGCGCATGTGGGTGTTCAGCCTGAACGCGTGGAGTCCGTATCGCATGCGCTGGCGGAATCGTGGTCTGGTGGCGCGTGATGTCCAGGGGTGGCGCCTGCGCCTGCGTGATCTCGGCCTGCACCCGTGCGGCGTGCCAGTCAGCTACCTGGGCCCTGTCTGGCGTCCCTCGGCGACACCCAGCGCGCGCATGCCCGCTTGGTTGGCGGCCGCCTGCCTGATGCAGGTCGAGAAGCGCACGGCCGAACTGATTCCCCCACAGCCAATCAAGCCCCAGTGGCAAGCCGGCGCCGCCATCGCATGACATCCACCACCTGTCCCAAGGAAACCAGCAACCGATGAAAGAAGTGGAAATCCATACCGACGGCTCCTGCCTGGGCAATCCCGGCCCGGGTGGCTGGGCCGCTGTGCTGCGCTACCAGGGGCGCGAACGCGAACTTGCCGGCGGTGAAGCCCTGACCACCAACAACCGCATGGAGCTGATGGCCGCCATCATGGCTCTGGAAGCGCTGAGCGAGCCTTGCCGCGGTACGTTGCAGACCGATTCGCAATACGTGCGCCAGGGCATTACCGAGTGGATGGCGAACTGGGTACGACGCAACTGGAAAACCGCCGGTGGCGACCCGGTCAAGAACCGCGACCTGTGGGAGCGCCTGCATGCCGCCACCCAGCGGCACACGATCGAGTGGCGTTGGGTGAAAGGGCACTCCGGTGATGTCGACAACGAACGTGTGGACCTGCTGGCGCGCGAGGCGGCCGAACGCCACCGTGACCTCAAGCAGGTGGGTTGATCCGTGACTGCGGGGGTCATCGAAACGGAGCGCTTGTCGCTGCACGAGTTGTCCGCAGATGTGGCCGAGGACGCCCCCTTCATTTACCGCCTGCTCAACGGGCCTGACTTCCTGAAGAACATCGGTGATCGTGGCGTACACAGTCTGGAAGAGGCCTCCGCCTACCTGCGCAAGGGTCCGATGGCGAGCTACCTGGTCAATGGATTCGGCCTGTACCGCGTGCAGGTCAAATCCAGCGGCGACACGGTGGGACTGTGCGGATTGGTGAGGCGGATTACGCTGCCCGATCCGGACCTGGGTTATGCCCTGCTGCCCGGATTTTATGGGCGTGGCTACGCCACGGAAGCGGCCTCGGCAGTCATGGCCGATGCACGTGCACGACTGCGCATTGGCTGCATTCTGGCGATTACCGGCCCACGCAACGTGGCTTCGATACGGGCGCTGGAGAAAGTCGGTTTCCACTACCGTAACAGCGTGCGGCTAACACCTGAAGCAGAAGAGCTCAAGCTGTTCGCGTCGACGGCTGAAGGGTAAGCTCGTCGCATGCGCCAGATCATCCTCGATACCGAAACCACCGGCCTGGAATGGAAAAAAGGCAACCGCGTGGTCGAAATCGGTTGTGTCGAGCTGATTGAACGCCGGCCCTCCGGCAACACCTATCACCAGTACATCAATCCACAGCGCGAATTCGAACAAGGCGCTGCGGAAGTCACCGGACTCAGCCTGGAGTTCCTGGCCGACAAGCCGCTGTTCGCCGATATAGCCGATGAGTTCCTGGCGTTCATTGATGGCGCCGAATTGATCATCCACAACGCCGCGTTCGATGTCGGTTTCCTGGACAACGAGCTCGCCATGCTGGGCGAACATTACGGTTGCCTGCGCGACCGCGTGCAGGTGGAAGATTCCTTGTTGATGGCGCGGCAGCGTTTCCCCGGGCAGCGTAATTCACTCGATGCCTTGTGCAAGCGACTGGGTGTCAACAACACGCATCGCCAGCTGCACGGCGCGTTGCTGGATGCCGAATTGCTGTGCGAGGTGTACCTGCATTTGACTGCGGGGCAAAGCGAGATCGGCTTCGGGGGCGATGAACCCGTGCAGCAGGCTTCCGCCACGCCGTTTTTCGCAAACCCGGCCCAAGGCGCGCGCGTGCGCGTATTGATCAGCGAGACTGAATTGGCGGCGCACGAATCGCGACTGGCGGTGTTGCGCAAGAAGTCTGGCGGCCAATGTCTATGGGACGCCGCACCCCTGTAGGGGTGTCATCTCCCCGCGACGCTCTTCGGGGTTGTCATGAAACCCTGGCAGACACTTCACTTGCAAAGCGAGTCTGGCGGTCCTGCCTGTGAAGCTTGTGCCTGAATAGTCGTGCGCAGAACCCGCTACAGCAGCAGGAAGGTCAGTGGCAGCGCACCAGGATGGCGGTCACATTGTCCGAACCGCCGCCATCCAGCGCGGCGGCGATCAGTGTATCCACGCATTCTTGCGCACTGCAGTCGTCGTGGCGCAGGGTGTTGGCGATGCCTTTGTCATCCACTTCCTCGGTCAGGCCGTCGCTGCACAGCAACAGTTGCATGCCGGGTTTCAGTTCACCGGTCATGGTTTCCACGTTCAGGTGATTGGGGTCGGTAACCCCAAGAGCCTGGGTGACCACGTTGCGGTGCGGGTGCGAGCGCGCCTGCTCGTTGGTAAGGGCACCCTGGGCAATCAATTCCTGCACATAGCTGTGGTCCTGGCTCAGTTGGGCCAGGTTGCCGTCGCGCCACAGATAGGCACGGCTGTCGCCCACCCATGCCACTTCAAAGCGGTTGCCATGCACGCGTACGGCCACCACTGTCGTGCCCATGGGCAAGGTGTCGTTGCGGCGCTTGGAGGTGCGAATGATCTCCTCGTCAGCAATGCGGATGGCCTGGGCCAGCGGGGTGCCGTCGCGAATCTCGCGCACGATGGTCTCGCGCGCCAGCGCACTGGCGACTTCACCGCAGGCGTGGCCGCCCATGCCGTCGGCCACCAGCCAGAGTCCGAGCTCGCTGTCACCGTAATAGGTGTCTTCATTCAAGTCGCGGCGCAGGCCAACGTGGGTCAGGTGTCCGAATTCGATCATGTTGCCCTGTAGCGTATTGCCCTTTAGAGGGTGAATCTGATTATCTCTTTCGGCCTTATAACGGCAGGATCGGTTGAAAACGGACAGCATTCCAGTTTCGCGCGGTTCCGCGGCGCCACCAGGATTGATCGATAACGGCTTGGCAAAACCATAAAAAAACACGCAGCGCTTGTCCAGATCGGGCATGGCCCGTATCATTCACGCCCCCGGCCTGTAAGGCTGGGGCGACCGGAGAGGTGGCAGAGTGGTCGAATGTACCTGACTCGAAATCAGGCGTTGGTG
>JBDTZK010000254.1:0-4179 GCA_040005195.1 Pseudoxanthomonas sp. | reverse complement strand
AGGGTGATGCGCTTGCCGTCGCTGGTCACGTGTCCAGCGTTGGTGGAGACACTGGTGCCTGGATTTCAGGCACACAGCGACCCGGCAATGCACATGGCCAACAAGAGCGGGGTCAGTAGTTTCATCGGTAAGCCCTCTGTGGTGGATCAGTGGTTGCCATCAATGCTTACGCGGCCCTTGACCCGGGTCTGGCTGATCGCGCCGCTGGCTTTCGAATTCAAGGTCAGATCGCCGCGTATGTCGCTTGCGTCCACGTCGCCGGAACCCAGCGATCCAATCCGCACGCTGCCCGACACGTCACTGATCGTGGCGTCGCCCGAGCCGATGGAACCGATCTCGACGTCACCTTGTGCCCCATTCAATTCGAAGTCACCCGAACCGATGCTGCCTACCTTCGCCGGTCCGCGAACCTGCTTGGCCGTCATATCGCCGGAGCTGATGGAAACGACATGCAGTGAGCCGATGTCTTCCAGCGTAATGTCTCCTGAACCGACAGTCGCTGCGACCAGGCCGCGGATGCGTCTGGCCTCCAGATCGCCCGAGCCCACATCGGCACTGAGCAGGGAAGCGCCGGTCACCACGGCATCGCCGGAGCCCACTTTCATTTGCACCATGAGGTTGTCAGGCAAGGTGCCCGCCAACTTCATATAGGCGTACTGATTGCCGAAGAAGGAGTTGTTACTCGATGTCCCATCACGGCGGGCGCTGACGTACAGCTTGTCCCCGACCTTGTGCTGTACAAGTTTCAACTGTTGCAGGTATTTCTCGTCGGACGCGCAAGCCTTGCCGGCAAGCGTCGCCTTGGCGCCCGCCGAGGCATTCACGGTCAAATCGTGACTGCCGATATCGAACACCACTGCCTTCACGCCGCTCAGATCCAGATCAAGGTTACGGGGCTGCGAGTGCTTGCATTCCGGCGGGGCGGCGAAGGCGGCGACAGGAAGCAGCAGCAACAAGGGGAGAAGTGACTTTTGCATGGGAACTCCGTTGGAACCGATGATATTTAGCTGTAACAGGGAGGCTGCTGGATCGGGTCAGGCACTGCGCAGGGTGCCGACTTACCGCGCGGCGACTTCGTCGAGGACTTCGCGCTCGCAGTCCTTGATGTCGTCGCTTTCAAGGCTGGCGTAGGGACGGAACTGGGCAAGGCTTGTGGATAACCGTTGCTGAGATTCCAGTACCTGCGGCAAGCGCCGGCAGATCTGCCGGACCAGCGGCACGACGTGCTGCTTCACCGATGACTCCACGCGGCGTTCCAGGCTGCCGCTCAGGCCACCCACGATCAGGCTGAATAATGAAACGTCGGTGGCATCGAGTGCGGCCATGGCCGCTTTCTCGCCTCCATCGATTCCTATCCTGGCCAACTCAAGGACCTGTCCACGGTAGTCGAGCAGTTGCAGGCGTTGCTGGTTATTGATGGCCACCGCCTCCCCATTGATCAGTAGATCGCCTTTCGGCGTGATCTGCGCGGCCGGCAGGGAGTCCTGCCTGGCGGACTGTTTCTTTCCGTGTTTGCCGAAATGCAGGCCCTGGTCGAGCGACAGGTTTTCTCTGTCCAGTTCGACGCGTGCCTTGGCCATTTCAGCGCGCACTTCAGTGCGAGCGTCGGCCATTTCGCGTTTGATTTCCGAGCGGGTGCTGGAAGCTGCCGGCTCGGCGGCTTGTGCGCCGAGTGGCAGCAGGGCGGCAAACAGCGCGATGGCAAAGGTCTTGCTTGCGTTCATGGGGCGATCTCCAGTGCAAAGACAGTTCGAGGAAACAGCTCAGTCCGCCAGTTCACGCCAGCGGCGCAGGTAGGTCGCGCCTACGATGCAGGCGACACCGAAGACCACGCCAATCCACATGTCGGCCGTGGCGAATGCCTGCCACCCGCTGGTCAGATCGATGGCACTGGCCAACTGGTCGGGTGTCTCTATGTGGATGTTGGGGTTGGTCGGGCCGTGGCCGATGGCCGGATACCACGTGCCGGGTACGACGCTCAGCAAACCGCGGAACACCAGCGTGTACCAGACCGCGTCATGGGGTATTTCCAGTTGCGGCAGGATGTCGACCATGCTGATCATCACCGCGGCCAATACCGGCAGCAGCACTGCCCAGAGGAATGGCTTGCTGCGTGCGCAGGCGGAGCACAACATCAGCCAGCCCACCGTCGGTAATGCCCACATGATGTACACCGGCAGCGAGGCCAGTACGCCGCCGATGATCCGTAGCGGGTGTGAGTGGGTAAACACCGCCGTGCCTGCGGAAACGCCATTCACCGACAGCGTCAGCGCCGAGATGATCCACAGGGTCAGGCCGATCAGAATGCCTACGCCCACCGCCACCAACGGGGCCAGCAGCAATGCCCAGGCCGCTTTGGAAAGCACCGTTCGCGTATCAGAGATGGGTAACGACTTCCAGAACAGGACGCTGCGGTCGCGCCGGTCGTCATACAGCGAGCCAAGCGCGTAGAAGAAGACCACGAAGGCCAGCACCACGCAGGTCAGCAGCACGCCCGCGAGCAGCACGCCATCGCCATAAGCGCCGACCATGGCGTAGAGCTTCTCCGTGCCGCCCTCGATGTCAAAGCTGTCGCCATGCATCGAGTTCCTGCCGGCAATGCTGCCGATGACCGCAAGCACCAGATAAAGAAAGGAGATGATGCCGCCGGTGATCACCGGGGCCCACACGAAGCCGCCCCGGTTTTCCCAGTACTCGCGCTTCAGCAGCCACTTGAAGGTGTTGGTTTTGTGCGTGGTGGTGCTTGCAGTGGCGGGGGCGTTCATGCGTAGGTTCCTTTCATGATGGCCACGAACAGGTCGGCCAGGCCGGGATTGCGGGTTTCGCCCAAGGCGGCGAGTTGCGTGCGTGGTACACCGTCGAACAGCATCACCGTCTTGCCGAAGGGCAGGGCACGTTCATCAATGGGCTGCAGTGCACGAGCGGCCTCGATATGCTCGGCTGATGTCAGTACTTCGGTATACCGTTCGGCCACCTCGTCCATCGGTGCGGTGAGCACGATCTTTCCGTCGCGGATGAACATCACGTCGGTGAGAATGTTCTCGATCTCTTCCACCTGATGGGTGGTGATGATGATGGTCTTCTGTTCGTCAAAATAATCCTCCAGCAGGCGCTGGTAGAACTGCTTGCGATAGAGGATGTCCAGGCCAAGGGTCGGTTCATCCAGCACCAGCAGTTTGGCGTCGATCGCCATCACCAGGGCCAGATGCAGCTGCACGATCATGCCCTTGGACATTTCACGCACGCGCAGGTTGGGATTGAGCTGGGTGTTGGCAATGAATCGTTCGCACTTGGCGCGGTCGAAGCGCGGGTGGATGCCGTCGACGAAATCGATGGCTTCCTTGACCTTTATCCAGCGCGGCAGCACCGCGACATCGGCGATAAAGCACACCTCGTTCATCAGTTCATCGCGTTGCTTGCGTGGGTCCAGTCCCAGCACTTTCAGCTCGCCGTCGAACGGCACCAGCCCTAGGATGGCCTTGAGCGCGGTGGTCTTGCCAGCGCCGTTGGGACCAATCAGGCCAACGATCTTGCCGGTTTCGATTTCAAAGCTGGTGTCGTTGAGTGCAAGTTTGTTGCGGTAGGCCTTGCGCAGGTTGCGCGCGGAAATGACGTTGTTCGTAATGGTGTTCATTTGACAACTCCCTGACGCAGCAGTTCTTCGGTGGAAAGTCCCAGGCGGTTGATGCGTTGGGCGACCGCAGGCCATTCTTCCTGCAGGAACCGCTCGCGTTCGCTGGTCATCAGCTTCTTCGCTGCTTCGTCAGTCACAAACATTCCCAATCCCCTACGTTTTTCGTCAAGTGCCTCGTCCGCGAGTTCCTGGTAGGCGCGCGAGACGGTGATCGGGTTGAGCTGGTATTCTGCCGCGACCTGGCGGACCGAGGGCAACGCGTCACCCGGCTTGAGTACACCGTCCAGCATCATCGCGACGACGCGTTCCTTCAGCTGGCGGTAGATGGGAGCGCCATCGCTCCATTCGATTGCGGTCATGGCTCAGCTCCGCGGTGCGAAGGAAAAGAACGGCATGGCAAGCGGTTGGCGGCTGTGTCGTGGGGAACGAACCAGTCGTGGCGACGCGGCTGCATCGTTGATGACATCGCTTCCCATGCTCGACTGGGCGTCGATGGCGGCGATCACGGCAACGGTCGTGACTGCATTCAATTCGGGCGCCACTGG
>JBDTZK010000253.1:0-4194 GCA_040005195.1 Pseudoxanthomonas sp. | reverse complement strand
GGTGGCGACCTTGTGGCCCATGTCGGCCAGTTTCTTGCAGATGGCACTACCAATACCGCCGGTGCCGCCGGTTACCAATGCAACGCGTGATGTCATGTTGGGTCTCCTTGCCCGTCGCAGTTGACGGTATGTCTCGATTCTAGACAGCGGGTGTGTCAGTCACATTGTGCACTGCAGCGAAACTTATCGACATCGTGCGTGGGAGTCGCTCCTGCACAAAACTGGTGCGTGCCATGGCCAGGAAGGAAGCGGCATTCTTGGGCGCGCAGGGCTTTCCTGCGTGCAACATCGGCGCTTGCCCGAGTGCTCGCCAGGCGGCAGTCAGTGCGGGGACCGGCTGTTGCCAGTCAAGGGCCAGGGCCGCAGACGACTTGGATAATTTCTCGCCCATTGCATCGGTGACAAGCGGCAGGTGCAGGTAGCTGGGAGTGGGCAGCCCGAGTCTCTGCTGCAGGAGCATCTGACGCGGAGTGGAATCGAGCAGATCCGCACCGCGGACCACGTCGGTCATGCCTTGGGCGGCATCGTCCACCACCACCGCCAATTGATAGCCCCATAGTCCGTCTGCCCTTTTCAATACGAAATCGCCGACTTCCTGCCAGATGTCCTGGGTGATGTGGCCCTGCAGGCCGTCCTCGAACGAAATCCGGGTGCCTTCTGGAACGTGCAGGCGTATGGCGGCATTCGCGCGCCTTGCCTTGCCGACGCAGCGATGGTGGATGCCGTTGCGCGCGGCCAGTTCCGAACGGCTGCAGTGGCAGGTGAAGGCTTTACCTTCTGCAAGCAGGCGATCTACTGCGGCCTGGTAGAGGTCGCTTCGATGGCGCTGGAACTGCGCGGGTGTATCCGCATGCAGGCCAAAGGCCTCGAGGGTGGCGAGCTGCTGTTCAGCGGCGCCGGCGACTTCACGTGGCGGGTCCAGGTCTTCGACGCGTACCCACCACTGGCCTTGCGCCTGGCGGGCCAGCAGCCAACTGCCCAATGCCGTCACCAGGGATCCGAAGTGGAGCGGACCCGTAGGTGACGGGGCGAAGCGTCCGCGGTAGGCAGGGTGTGCTGGCATGGCGACAGTATCGGGAAAACTGAATCGCCGGTCAGCCCTGTTCTTGAATCGTGCAATAAACCACCACAAATCGGGCCTGCGTGAGACCTAAAGCGGTCGCGGTCACTTGCATTGCATCGAAGTATTTCGTGTTCAAAGGATTGGTTTCCGCAAGTAAAAAGCCCGCCAGGAAGCGGGCTTCTACCGTTCAATCAATCTTTGCGCGTGTTCAGGAAAAGTCATAGCTCATAGCAGGCGAGGGCCCTGCAAGGAAAAAGCCCTCCACGTAATCCACGCCCACGCTGAAGAGGAAGCTCATCGTGGCGGCGTCCTGCACGAATTCGGCAATGGTGTGAATGCCATCACTGTGCGCGCGTTCGGCGATGTCCCTGATTTTCTGCTGGTGCTCGGTCATCTTCGCCTGGTCTTCGGTGAAGCCGCGATCCAGCTTGAGGAACGCGGGCTGGAAGTGTGCGAGCAACTGGAATGAATCCAGGCCCGAGCCGAACTTCTCCAGCCCGACCTTGCAACCCAGCTTGGACGCGCCTGCCAAAAAAGACTGTGCCTGGCGCAGATGGCTGAAAACCTTCACTTCCTGCACCTGCAGCCAGAGCCGATCTCCGGGAACGTCATTGGCGGCCAGTTCCGCTTCGATCAGGGTCAGCAGGCGGTGGTCGGCGAACGAGAAGGGGCTCACCTTGACCAGCATGCGGGTGTCATGGCCGCTGCGGATGCGTTCGCCGAGGATCTGGATGGCGCGTCTGGCCACCCAGCGATCCAGTGCATCCAGCATGCCGTTGTCTTCGGCGATGCCCAGGAAAGCATGTGGCTGGACCAGTTCGCCGTCGTTCTCCAGGCGCATGAAGCACTCGTAGAATTCCCCCGGCGCGCCCTGCAGGCTGACCACCGGTTGGTAGTGCAGCACGAAGCCGTCGTTGTCCAATGCCTTGCGCATCAGCGTGACCCAGTTCTGCACGCGCTCTACCTCGGCACGATCCACCGCGCCGGGGTCGAAAATTTCGCTGCGACTGCCGCCCAGCGCAGTAGCTGCCTGCAGGCTGTCGTTGGCACGGGTCAGGACCTGACCGACGGTGGCGATCTTTTCACCGATCTGCACGCCGCCGATGCTGACGCTGATGACTGCCGAACGCTCGCCCACGCTGATGACATCGGAGGTGTAGGAACTCAGCAGGCGCTCGCTGAGTTCGGCGGTACGGGCATGGCTGCCCTTCAGCAGTATCGCGAATGTACGCTCGCCGAACCTGGCGGCCGTGGCGTCGGCGTCCAGTGACTGGTTGAGGCGGGCCGCCAGCGCGGCGATCAGGTCATCGGCAGAATCCAGGCCGAATTCCTGCAGCAGGCGCCTGTAGTGGTCGGGTTCGACCAGGAGCAGGGCGTATTCGTCTTCGCCACGGACAACCTCGCTTACCGCATCTTCCAGCGCATGCAGGAACGTGGAGCGGTTGAGCAGGCCGGTCACAATGTCGCGCTGGCGCAGGTCTTCGACCTCACGTGCCAGTTCCGGGTCCTGCTCGAATTCGCGGCGTCGGAACACCACCTGCACACAGGATTCGCCCTCATAGGTAGCGGTGGCGAATTCCAGCACGGCCGGAAAACTCTGTCCGTCAATCGAACGCGCCTCCAGCTCAAAGCGCGGCGGCGCCTCGCCCTTGCCCAGTTGCTTGAGCAGGAGTTTGAAATCGGAGACGTATTGGGGCGCGACCAGGTCCAGCAAGGACAGGCCTTCAACGTCCTCGAACGATTCGAACCCGAACATCTCCAGGTAGGCCTCGTTGGCACGGATATGCATGCCTTCGTGGACGTAGGCGATCGGATCGCGCGAGGAGGCAATCAGCGCGTCACAGCGGCGCTCGGTCTCGCGTAGCTGGGTCTCGAGCCTGCGCAAGGCGCGGCGGGCGGTCAGGTCGTTCCATTGCGACAGCAGCACTTTCAGCAGGTGCTCGTTGCTTCCACGCAGTGCCACTGCGCGCGCGCCCAGCGCCAGGTCGCCGACCAGGGCGGCTTCGTCGATAGCGTCGACCAGCGCGACGACCGGGATGTCCTTGCCGCTGGCAGCCACCTGCGACAGCACGGTTTCGAGCGAGATCGCCCGCGAGGACTTGGCCGCGAGCACCATGTCGAGGGGTTGTGATGCCAGCGTGCTCGCCAGTTCCGCCGCGTTGAGCGGGCGGTGCGGACGGATGGCGATACCGCCATTGAGGAACGCGCTTACGACGGCTTCGGCGTCTTCGCCACTGTCGTCAACGATCATCAATCGGATCGTGGTGTCTTTGCCGAGTTGCATGCAGTACATCCACCGGGGGTGCGAGTTTAATACACGATGGCTGCACAAGCGTCCATTGCCGATGTCGCGGAAACGGGTGGAATCGTCTCTTTGGCGTGGCAAAAGGTGAAGCTGATCGCTATGCCGTCTGCCCGTCTTGCGTGCCTGGCGGCAGGCGCCTGCAGTTTATTGTCAGTCCACCGCCGCAGGACTTGATGGGGTCTGCAGCACCGACCTGCAGCAGGCGACCTGACTGCTTCAGAGTGGGCGCTTGCCGCTATCACCGGGAATCTCGCGGACCAGTCGTGGCACCAGGTAACCCGAAAGCCGCGCTGCCAGCGCCGCATGCAGGGCGCGTGCCTGCACATCGGCAACTTCGAAATGGGCGGCGCCCTGGATCCGGTCCAGCTGGTGCAGGTAGTAGGGCAGGACGCCCGCCGCGAATCCACGTTCGCTCAGGTCGGCCAGGGCGTCCACGCTGTCGTTGACGCCGCGCAGCAACACCGCCTGGTTGAGCAGTTGCGCGCCGGTGTTACGAACCTCGCCCAGCGCGGCATCGACCGATGCATCGAACTCGTTGGCATGGTTGGCGTGCAGCACCATGGCCACCGGCCATGGCAGGTCGCACAACCAGGCCAGCAGCGGCGCATCTACCCGTTCGGGCAGTACCACGGGCAGACGCGTGTGGATGCGGAAGCGTTTCAGATGGCCAATGCCTGAAAGTGCGTCGGTCAACTCGGCCAGCTTGGCCGTTGCCAGTGAAAGCGGGTCACCGCCAGACAGGATGACTTCCTCGATACTCGGGTCGGCAGCGATGGCGGCCACTGCCTCGCGCCATCCGTCGCGGGCGGCGGTTTCTTCGGCATAC
>JBDTZK010000252.1:0-4205 GCA_040005195.1 Pseudoxanthomonas sp. | reverse complement strand
TGGTCAAGGTCAAGGTGCTGGAAGTCGACAAGCAGGGCCGCATCCGCCTGTCGATGAAAGCCGTAGAAGAAGGCGAGGGCGTGCCGGCTGCCGAGTAAGCCGTCGCGTCATTGCTGGAATAAAAAAGCGGGCTTCGGCCCGCTTTTTTTGTGTGGGCGGGAGCTTTGGTGCAAGCGCACTCTGTGCGGAAGATTGGCCTGAATTGACGTCCCCCCGCCTTCAGTAGCGGTCGGGTTTAGAGTCCGGGTTTGATTTGACCCACCCCCACTGTACGGAAGCCAAAACCCGGCAGTAGGGCAGGCAGGCCGGGTGCGCAATAATCCTCAACGGACCTATTGACTAATCCTAAATGGACTATTATATTTATCCCACACAAGTGCAGGAGTTGGGAATGAACGCAAGCCATCACTTTCAAGCTCGAACCCAGCAGCGCTGCATCAGCGCCGCCATGGTCGGTCTCATCCTTGACCACGGCGAGTCCAATGGCAGGGGCGACATGACGCTGCTTGGCAAAAAAGAGATTGACTTGGAGATCCAGAAGCGGAAGCAGGAAATACGTGAACTGGAAAGAATGCGTACACATGGCGGTGCCGGCATCGCCCACAGCGGCGAGACCCTCATCACCGCATTCCATCGCCACAAAAAGTTCAAGCGGAACTGACCGCCCAACGGAGGACCCAAGCCATGCCTTACGAAATCAATCACGAGAAGTTCGCAGAGGGTCCATCCCTGGTGGAGCTGTTTCAGTCTGCAAAGGAGACCCCCATGCCGAAGTTGAACGTCAAGATCCGAAAGTCGGACCTGCGCATCCTTGACAGCATCGCGCGGCAATCGGGCACCCCGCGCTCGCAGATCCTGAACTCAATGATCGAGTCCGTGATTGGGACGATGCTGCAAGACATCGCCAAAAAAGACATCCACTGCGCTGCCTTGGTAGCCAAATATGCGGATGCCATCGCGGGCATCGACTATATGAGCAGAGGAAGCTGGTCCGACATGCTGTTCTACTCTTTGCGAGTAGACATGGACAACTACTACGGTCAAGGATTGGAAGAGGCTAGGCGCTGGGGTGGCCTTGACGAAAAGTACCAAATCATTGAGGCGCGGTTCTCGAGGGCAAAGGGATGAAGAAGAACTACAGTTCCGAACTGTACGCGTCGCTTAGCGAATCAAGCGTCGAGTCGAACAGCAGTGACTTCGAGACCCTCAGCCTGCGGATCTCCCACAAGACCGCAGCCATGGTCCAAGCGTTCAACGTTGCCTTTCAGCAGCCCGTGCTCGCGCTATTCACAGACGGGATCTCGCAGCATTTGGCGGAAAGTCTGCTAGGCAGCGTCGATAACGAAATACTCATAGCTGAGGAAGCCGGAAATGGGATTCAGCCCGACTCTGCGCTCGATTTCCTGGTTGGGGCCGATGCGATCAAGTACGACGGCGAGGCGCTTCGTCGCATCCGGGAAATTTTCATGGAAGGTGAATAGGCATTTCGCTTGCCACCAACTTTATGAGCAGGCGAACTTGCTCAGTGTCTGAACATCGCGCGCCAGCGCACACGAATTTCGACAGGGAGTGAGGTATATGCACTACGTCTCAAAGTACAACTACTTCAAATCGCTTGATCGTCTCGCCCGCGCGAGCGGAGATAAGCCCGATGTAAGCGAAGCGATCGCCGGCCTGAGTCAGTTCTCACTTCGTGACATCCTCAACAGCGAGGAGATCGTGATCATGTATCAGCAGAAAACTACGCTAGGCCTCGTCAAGCAATGGGCCGATAGCGGAGTGAAGATTGACGCTGAAGCGATCAGGGCGGACTTGGCCAAGCGTGAGCGATTTTTCGTTCCCCAGTATGTAATGAAGGTGAACACGCCGCGCTACCACACGAAGCACGATTGCGAGTTTCTAAAGGCGAGTTTCGAAAACTTCGAGACGCCGCCTGAGATAGAGCAACTCGGCCAAGACAAGATTAGCGAGTTTCAGGAGTTTTGTGACAAGGAGTGGCCTCGGTACCGGGGTGATCCGATCGACATTTTCTGGGCCCACGTCGGCAGTCATTTTCGCGTATCTATCAGCCCGAAAGAAGTTTCTTACATGTCGGAAGAAGATCCAGAGAGCGTTCGTGACCGAAGTGCGTCTGAGTTGATTGAGGAGGTTCACCAGGAAGCAAAAAGGCTGCGAACCTACGCTGAGTCGAATGGAGTTAGCAATCTCCTCTACGCGCGCGGCCAGCATCTCTATTCACTTACCAAGAGTTATGCGGTGGACGTGGCTCGAAAGCAGGTGCTTGTGGAGCTGCTAAAGCTCAAGAAGGCGATCAAGATGCTGGTCTTCAACTTCCACCGGATCGAACTTGAAATGCCGGAAGGATTGTTGTCGGACGAACTACTTGAAGCACTCGGCTTTCTTCCATGCAAAGCGTGCTGCCGCGTGCGTTGACCGGTCGGCTGTTGGCTAACTCGGCAAGGACCGGCCCGCGAGCAAAACATGGGCAACAGGTTTCACAAGAACGCCTTCGCGAACCGAAGGCGCGGGCAGCATAGAAGCCCAGCGGACGAGAAGGGGAGAACTCGACCGCAGCTGCATCATCAGGTGGTGGGTCGGGGCGTCAAGGCCTTCGGCGGGAAGAGCCGAAACGGCTAGTCAATTTGCGAACGTGATCGCCACGACGTACGCCTGGAAGGCGATAGCTGCCCAAAGGATCCCGCAGATGTATGAACTAACCGGGTAAGGTTCACTTCCTGATATTCCACGATGCACAAGGCGCGCACCCGGGGCGCTTCACACGGAGATTCCAGGTCCCGCGGATGCGACCTTCGGCCTTGTCCAGTTTGTCGCGTCGTTGCCATATTTGATGAATATTGAGGCACACATCAGCTTGAACTGATTGCCTGCGGACCTGTGATTATCTTCGTGTGCGGCTTGCGCAACCAGCGCAGCAACTGCGCATGCACTTCCAGGCTGCCGAGCACTTCCAGGTGGTTGATGCCATAGCCGATCCAGCGCCGTGTCCTGGGAATGCGCAGGTCGAAGTTGCGATCCTTGTGCAGGCCCAGTGCGCTGGCGATGGGGACCAGTCCATCGCCGCGCATCGCATCGTCACCCGTGCCTTGCTTTTCCTTCTGCGTGGAGACGGCCATGGCATAGGCCAGTACGGGTTTGGGAAGTGGCAACGGCGTGCGTCCATCGGTAAGACCATCGCCATCGCGATCCTGCCAATCCGCGTCCTGCAGGTTGCCATGACGCAGGTCCTGGATGCCGGCGCTTCGTATCTTGCCCAACCGCACGAACGGCGCGCTGTAAGGGCTGATGCCTATGAGCATGTCCGCCCAGCTGCCCGCGCGTTCCAGTGGCGCGCCGTGATGGGGCGTGCCCATGAATACCACGCGTATCGGCAGCGTTGACCACGCCATTTTTTTGCGGAACGCTTCGTCCAGTGCGCTGCGCGCCACCAGTCCGCCCATGCTGTGGCCGAGCAGGGTGATTTCTTCAAGCGGCACCGGCCACGCCTTCACGAGTTGCTGCAACAGCGCTGCCAGGTCCTGGCCGTTGCGGGAAATATGCCGGCCGGTGTTGTAGTGCAAATACACCGCGGTGTATCCGAGGTCCCGCTGCAGTGCCTGGCCGTGGTCATGGCCGCCGTAGTTCCACTGCAGATCGTCCATGCACAGGCCGTGCACCAGTACCAACAGTTTGCCGGTGGCATCGGGCAGGTCGGCCTTGAGTGCCTTGCGGTTAAGAACGAGCGCTTCGCCTTGTCGACGGAATCGCATCGTAATGGCCAGCGGATTGTGGCTGGCTTCCAGGTGGTCGCCGAGCACGCCATTCATGGCGGCGGCAATGGCTTCGCGTTGTGACGTGGAAGGGCCGGCTTTGCCCAACAGAGGTGCCAGGCCACCCAAGGCAGTGTCCACGCCGGAGCCGACGGTGCGGGTTACGCCGCGTACGGTCTGGTAGATCCATCCGGTCAGGCCGGTGGTCACGGCAGGCGCAGGTTTACCGACCAGTGCAGGCAAGTGGGTGATGGCCGCATGCATTGCTTCGACCAGATCCGTGACCCCCGTGACGCCGTCAATGGCCAGGCGACCCAGGCCGCGCAGGTCATCGGCATTGCGCGGAGGTGTCTTCATGCGTCGGACCTGGTTCGAAACGAGGCCAGACTATGGCAGCAAAGCTCAGCGCTCGCGACGGGTCAGCATGCGCGGCACGCG
>JBDTZK010000251.1:0-4226 GCA_040005195.1 Pseudoxanthomonas sp. | reverse complement strand
AAGCCAGGCGTGCGGAGAAACCGTACTTCTCATAGCTAAGCTGCGCCGACGCGACACGGTCAGCCTGGTTGATCAACGGAATTTCATCACTGCGGCTGGGCAATCCGCTGGCCTTGGAATCAACGAAGGTGATGTTGCCACTGATGTTGAATCCGTCGAAGGGCGATGGAAGGAAGCCCAGCTCGTACTGCGCGTTGAGCTCCAGCCCCTTGACCGTGGCTTCGTCCGCATTGGTCCACGTGCCGACTTCCGCGTTGACAAGATCCAGTCCACCGTAAGTACCGTCCTGCCCGGTCAGGGTGACTTCGTAGATCGGGTTCTTGATTTTCTTGTAGAACAACGCCGCCGCCAGCACGCCACGATTGCCTACGTAGTATTCCGCCGAAAGGTCCAGATTGGTGGAGTACAGCGGCTTCAGCGCGGGGTTGCCCATGCTGACCGCCGGCTCGGCGCCCTGCGCGTCCTCAATCTCCACGAAAGGTGCCAGCGATTCGTAGTTGGGACGACCAATCGCGCGTGTCGCCGCCGCACGGAACACCAGGTTGTCACCGACGTCATAACGGAAATTCACGCCCGGAAACCAGTCCGTGTAGCTGCGGCTGCCAAAGGTATTGAATTCCTGGTCCAGCGAGGATTCGCCCAGTTCGAAGCTGTTGGCGGCGTAATCACCCTCGGTCCGCTCGACGCGTATGCCGGGGATCACGGTCAGGTCACCGAAGCGCAAGCGTGTCATCACATACGCCGCAGTGACCTTCTCCTTGATCAGGTAATCCGAAGCCAGCGTGGCGCTGAGCGTACCGTCTTCGTCTTCCTCGAATTCGCCGGTGTTGGCATTGAAATAGGCATCAGCCAGGTCGCTGTTGATGGTTGGACCAAAACGGTAACGGCCGCCGAAGATGCTGCCGAGCGGGTTGCCGGCAACGTCCGCCAGCACCAGGTCGCCATCGTCGTATTCCCACGCCTGCCCGTTGGCATCGTTGGTTTTCTTGCGGTCCGTGTACTTCACGCCAAACTGCAGGTCCGAGCCATCGCCGATATCCAGCGGCAGCATGTAATCGGCGCGTAGCTGGAACAGGTCTTCCACCGCCTCGCGCGATTCGGGCTCGTAGAAATCCGGCTCGTACAGACTGGCGTCATACGCTGCATCGCCATCAGGAGTGATCGAATAGGTGTCGTTGCCGAGCAGGTAGCTGCCGGTGATGTCGCCTTGCTTGAAGCCCCATTCGTCACGACGCGGGTCGCGCTTGTTGGCGCGCGAATAGGTCGCTTCCAGGGTCAGCTTGCTGTCGTCGAACTTGAACTCGCCGCCAGTGGACGCAGTGAAAGTGCTGGTATTTTCCGAACGCGTGCGCAGGGCACGGAACGCCTCGCCGTCGCTGAAGGTACCGGCTGTTGCCGAATCCGGGGCAATCCCGTCTTCGTCGAACTCGATGCCGAAGCGATCACGGGTTTCCGAATCCTCGTACTTCGAGTACAGAAAGCGCAGGAATGCCTTGGTGTCCTCATTGGGGCGCCATTCGAAGTTGGCCACGGCGCCGCTGCGCTGACGGTGGGTGTTGTACTGGCGATAGTCGATGCCTTCGGGAACGATCTGGTCATCAACTTCGATCCAGTCGCCGGTGTTCTGCACGTTCTGCGTGCCCAGCTTGCGGTCCGAATGATTGATGGCCAGCACCATGCCGAACTGCTTTTCGGCACCGAACAAGGTACCGAACGAGCCGTCGTATTCGAACGGGTGCTCGCTGTTGATGTCGCTGTAACCGTAGGCGGCGCGTGCCGAGCCGAAGGTGCGACCCTTGTCGAAAGCGCTGAGCGTTTCGATATTGACTTGGCCGGCGATGGCGTTGGCGTCCATGTCCGGCGTCAGCGTCTTGGATACGGTGACCGCGCCGATCAGCGACGACGGAATGTCATCAAGCTTGACCTGCCGGCCATCGGGTTCAGGCGCCGCGGCGGTCTGCCCGTTCAAGGTGACGTTGAGCAGATCCGGCGAGATGCCGCGCACCGTCAGGTAGCGGCCTTCACCCTGGTCATTGACCGAGGTGACGCCCGGCAGGCGGCGTGTTGCCTCGGCCACGTTCTGGTCGGGCAGGCGACCCACATCGTCTGAGCGGATCGAATCGACCTGCCCGTCGGCATAACGCTTGTCGTCGATGGCCAGGCGGTCTGCGGCGCGGCGGCCGGTCACCACCACCGATTCGAGTTCGGTCACCTCTGCCTGTGTCGGCGGTGTGCCGGCGTCCTGGGCGATGGCGTAGGCCGGCACGATGGCCAGGTTGCCAAGAATCAGAACACTCAGCGCATTTCTGTGGAGCTTACGCATGGTCAAAGTCCCTCCCGAGGACATCTGCAACCAATCAGACGAGGGCCTGACCGGGCGATTGGGAGGAGATTACGAACAAACATTCCAAAATGCAACACATTTAGAATTTCTCTTGCAAAACGGTTTTTGCTGTGTGATCTTCACATTCACAGATGGCTGCGCGATGACAGCGGGCCTTGTCCAAATCCGGGAGATTACTGATGAAAGCTTGGCACCTGACCGCGCTGGCCCTTGCCATAGGCCTTGCCCTGCCCTCCTTCACCGTGCATGCGCAGGAGGCGCCACTGATCAATGCGCAGCTGCAGACTCAGGCGACCGCGAGCAAGCAAGCCAACAGCGCCATCGTGGTGCGCAACGCGCAGCAAGCCGGGCGCGACCACCTTGTCGCCACCGCGGCATTGGGCGGGCTGGAGGTCTACGACCTGGCCGGCAAGCGGGTGGGTTCGGTACCGTCAGGTGAAGTGGCATCTGTCGATGTCGCCTACGACGTGGCACTGGGTAACCGCACCGCTACGGTCCTGGCCGCCGTCGATACCACCACCAACAGCCTGCGCCTGTTCGAAATGAAACAGGCGCGACTCTCCGAGATTGGTGCGCGTCCGCTGCCGCTGGGTTTCGCCGCGGAAGGCGTGTGCCTGTTCCGCAACCCTCTGGATGGTGCACTGTCTGCATTCATCGTCGGCGATGGCGGCGAGATCGACCAGCAGATCCTGTTCTCCACGGCTGATGGCAAGCTGGATGCGCGACAGGTGCGCCGGGTCAACGTGCCCTCGCCGCTCAAGCAATGTGCGGCGGGCAACGCGCATGTCTACGCGAGCGAAGAAGGTGTCGGCATCTGGCGCATCAATGCCGATCCGGAAGCCGATGTATCAGCCACCCTGGTCGATGCACCACGCCTGGGACACCTGAAGGAAGAAAGCGGCGGACTGGCACTGTATGACGGCGGAGAAGGCAGCCGCTGGCTCATCGCCTCGGATACGTCGGCCGGGCAGTTGAACGTGTACGACCGCGACAACGACTACGCATTTCTCGGCAACTTCCGGGTTGGCGCACCCAGGACCAGCGCCGTCATCGGCGAGCCCGGGCCTTTGTTCGCCAGCGCCGCGCCACAGGGCAAGGCATTTCCGAACGGCGTGCTGCTGGTGACCGATGAGGACGACTCGAATTACAAGCTGGTATCGATTGCCGATATCGCGCGCACGTTGAAGCTCGCGCCGGGAACGCCTGCATCGGCCGAGGCAAGGACCACCAGGACCGTGGCCGTGACTGCCACGGTGGAAACCACGTTTGCCGGCAGCTACGGCGATGCCGCCGACGATCCGGCGATCTGGGCCAACGCTGCTGACCCAGCGCAGAGCCTGGTCATCGCAACCGACAAGAAAGCCGGCCTGTATGTGTATGACATGCAGGGCAAGGTGGTGCAGTTTCTGGCCGACGGAAAAATGAACAATGTCGACCTGCGCGAAGATTTTGAACTGGGCGGCGAGAAAGTCGTACTGGTCACCGCCAGCAATCGCACCGACCAGTCCATTGCCATCTACCGGCTGGACACGCAGAAGCGTGAGCTGGTGAATGTGGCCGATGGCGTGCAGCCCACCGGACTGGGCGACCCGTATGGCCTGTGCATGTGCCGCAGCCCCAAAGACCACAAGACGTACGTCTTCATCAATGGTGACGACACGCGCAAGCGTCAGTGGGAGCTGCTGGCCACGGCCAAGGGCCGCGTGCAGGCAAAGCTGGTGCGCGACATGACCTTCGATTCGCAAACCGAAGGGTGCGTGGCCGATGATTACGACGGCGCGCTCTACGTGAACGAAGAAGACATCGGCCTGTGGCGCTTGTCGGCCGAACCCGACGGCGGCAATGACAAGCGCATCGTCGAGCGCATCGCTGACAACCCTGC
>JBDTZK010000250.1:0-4227 GCA_040005195.1 Pseudoxanthomonas sp. | reverse complement strand
CTGCCGACACGCCACAAACCGACGGCCCATCGCCAACACCGTTGTTCAATGAAATCGCTGCGCTCGATACGAAAGTGTTCGATGCCTTCAACCACTGCGCCGAACCGGGCCGCCTGGATGAGCACGCCGGCTATTTCTCGCCTGACGTCGAGTTCTACCACGACACCGGCGGCGTCACCTGGACGCGTGACGAGATGATCGCCAACACCCGCAAGTACGTCTGTGGCCATTTCACCCGCGAACTTATCGCCGGCACCACGAAGGTTTATCCGGTAAAGGACTTCGGCGCGATCTCGCAGGGCGAGCATCGCTTCTGCCAGGTCACCGGCGGCAAGTGCGAAGGCCTGGCTGATTTCATCATGGTCTGGCGCAAGCAGGACGGCCAGTGGCAGATCACCCGCGTGCTCAGCTATGGCCACCGCACTGCAGCCGACGCGAGTCGTTAAGCACAAGGATTAGACGCTACGATGCGCCCATCCACCGACCGCCACGATTCCGCATGCCCAACCTCCTGATCATCGACGACAACCCCGCAGTCGCCACTGCGCTGGAAGTGCTGTTCTCCCTGCACGACATCGGCACGCTGCATGCGCAGACGCCGGAGGCCGGGCTGGCGATGCTGCAGACCGAATCGGTGGACCTTGTGATCCAGGACATGAACTTCACCGAGGACACTACCTCTGGTGATGAAGGCGTGGCCTTGTTCACACGGATCCGCAGCCAACACCACGACCTTCCGGTGATCCTGCTGACGGCGTGGACGCACTTGAGCAGCGCGGTCGAGCTGGTCAAGGCGGGCGCCGCCGATTACCTCGCAAAACCCTGGGACGACCGCAAACTGCTGTCCACGGTCAACAACCTGCTGGAACTGGCCGAAGCACGCAGCGAACTCGATCGTCGGCGCAAGCGCGAGCGCGACCGCCAACGCCAGCTTGCCGACAAGTACGACCTGCGCGGTGTCGTGTTCGACGACCCGGCCAGCGAGCGCGTGATTGCTCTGGCCTGCCAGATCGCGCGTTCGGACTTGCCGGTACTGATTACCGGCCCCAATGGCAGCGGCAAGGAAAAAATTGCCGAGATCGTGCAGGCCAATTCGTCGGTGCGCAACGGCGCATTCGTGACCTTGAACTGCGGAGCGCTGCCTTCGGAGTTGATCGAGGCCGAACTGTTCGGCGCCGATGCCGGTGCGTATACCGGTGCGAACAAGGCGCGTGAGGGCAAGTTCGAGGCCGCCAATGGCGGCACGTTGTTCCTTGACGAGATCGGCAACCTGCCGCTGGCCGGCCAGATGAAGCTGTTGCGCGTACTGGAAACCGGGCGTTTCGAACGCCTGGGTTCCAACCGCGAGCGCCAGGTCAACGTGCGCGTGATCAGCGCGACCAATGCCGATCTGCCAACGCTGATCCGTGAAGGCAGTTTTCGCGAAGATCTGTACTACCGGCTCAACGCCATTGAACTGGGCTTGCCGCCGCTGTCCGAACGCCCCGGCGACATCCTGCCGCTGGCGGAAAGTTTCCGTGCCGACAAACCCATCGGCGAAAGAGCGCGCAATGCGCTGCTGAAACATCCGTGGCCCGGCAACGTGCGCGAACTGCGCAACGTCATCCAGCGCGCTGGCCTGCTGGCGACGGGGGATCGCATCGAAGTGGCCGACCTCAACCTGCCGAAGACCATGGCGACAAAACCGGCGGCGGTCACCGAGCCCGACCGCACCGCCATCGAATCGGCACTCACGCGTGCAGGCGGCGTGATTGCGCAGGCAGCGGCGGAGCTGGGCCTGAGCCGCCAGGCGCTGTACCGGCGCATGGACCGTTTCGGCATCCGGCACCCATGAATAGCTGCGGTCGATGCGCATGATCCGCCGCTCCGTGGCCGGCCGCCTGCTGTCCTGGTTACTGCCGTTGTTCGCGGCAGCAATCGCATTGCCCTTGTTGCTGCTGCACTGGCTCGACGACGCAAAACTGGCGGGCGTGCTTTCCGCGCTGGTGATTGTTCCGCTGGCAGCGTGGGTAGTGCGGCGCGCAGTTGCACCGCTGAATTCCCTGTTTCGCGCACTGTCCGGCAGCGTCAACACCTATCGTGATGGCGAGTACAACTCCAGCATCTACTGGCAGGGCAACGATGACCTGGGCGGGCTGGTGAAATCACATGCCGAACTGGGCGAGGTGTTGCGCGATCAACGCCAGAATCTGGTGCAGCGCGAACTGCTGCTCGACACGATGGTCCAGAACACGCCGGTCGCGATGCTGCTGATGGCACCTGGTGGCGATGGCCAGCGTCGCGTGGTGTTCGCCAACCTGGCCGCACGCAAGTTGCTGCACAGCGGCTGGAAGCTGGAAGGCCAGCGGTTCGACGACCTGATGGCGGCTGCGCCGGTGGAGATGCGCGAGGCCATGCAACGCGGCGGCGACAGCCTGTTCGCCATCGGCAACGAGGAAGACGACGAGGAAGAACAGGTCTACCACTTGTCGCGTCGCCAGTTCCGCCTGAATGGCCGTCAGCACGAATTGTTGCTGCTGCGCCTGCTCACCAACGAGCTGCGACGCCAGGAAGTGCAGACCTGGAAGAAAGTCATCCGCGTGATCAGCCACGAATTGAACAATTCACTGGCGCCGATCGCCTCGCTGGCGCATTCGGGTGCCGAACTGGTCCGACGCGGTCGCCACGAACGGCTGGAGGAAATCTTCGGCACGGTCGAGGAACGCGCAAGGCATCTTGAGGAATTCATTCGCGGCTATGCGCGTTTCGCCAAGCTGCCGCAGCCACTGCTCAGTACCGTCGACTGGCCGCAGTTTCTGGCCAACCTGCAGCGCCAGATCGGCTTCACTCTGGAAGGCGATGTCGAAGGGATGAGCAGCCGCATCGACCAGGCACAGATGGAACAGGCCTTGTTGAACCTGCTGAAGAATGCCCATGAAGCCGGCAATGAAGACGTAGCGGTGAGCGTGCGCTTGACGCGCCTGCCAGAGTGGTTGCGCATCGAAGTGCTGGATCGCGGCGGCGGCATGAACGAGGCCGTATTGCAGAACGCGCTGGTGCCGTTTTATTCAACCAAGCGCAATGGCACAGGCCTGGGACTGGCACTGACCCGGGAAATAGTCGAAGCGCACGGTGGCCGGTTGTCCATGCACAACCGCGAGGGCGGTGGTCTGTGCGTGACGATCCAGCTGCCGGAGAATGCTGAAGCGCACTGAGCGCATCCAACGATGAAAACGCGCTTGTGAGACAGCGCATTAAGCAAAGCCTGCATTACTCACGCACGCGTCTCGGTTGCCCTGTCTGGTTGAAGCGAAGAACAGAAAAACTACAACTCACTCGCTTCAGGCTGCGAGCGCTGATTTGCGTCGCATCACCATGCGCAGTTCCATCGGAAAACCCAGCATGCGCTCGCGCGCGATGATTTCCGCAAGCTGCTTGCCGCACTCCTGTAGCGGTAGTTCGGCAAATCCGCGGGCCAGGTAGAAGGGCCCGTTCCACGGCACATCACGCAACGTGGTCAAGGTCATTACAGTCCAGCCGTGTGCAACGGCGAAATCCCAGGTCGATGCCAGCAAGGCAGTGCCAATCCCGCAACGGCCGTGTTCCGGCAGCACATCCATTTCAAACAGATGCGCCTGGCCATCCACCTCGTTGCATAAGGCGAAGCCCACAGGCTGGCCGTCCCTCTCGGCAACCCGTACTACCCCGTGCCTGATGCCGCGTGCCAGATCCGCCGCGGCAAGGCTGTGCATGGCAAACAGGTCATGGGCGCCGTGATCCAGCAACAATCCGGCCGCACGGCGCTCCACTTCCAGCAGAATCCCGATATCCGCATCGCAGCCGCTACGAATCGAGAAGCCGCCCATTGATCAGATCTTGGTGGGCCGCTGCCAACCCTCAAGCGTCTGCTGACGCGCGCGCGCGATGGTCAGTTCGCCGGCGGGCGCGTCTTTGCCGATGATCGAACCTGCGCCTACGGTCGCGTTTTTGCCGATGGTGACTGGCGCCACCAGCGCGGAATTGGAGCCGATGAACGCACCGTCCTCGATGGTGGTGGTGAACTTGTTCACCCCGTCGTAGTTGCAGGTGATGGTGCCGGCGCCGATGTTGACGCCGCTGCCGATCATCGCATCGCCCAGATAGGTCAGGTGATTGGCCTTGCTGCCAACGCCGATCTTGGCGTTCTTGGTTTCGACGAAGTTGCCGACGTGGACGTCGTCGGCGAGCACGGTGCCTGGACGCAGGCGC
>JBDTZK010000249.1:0-4237 GCA_040005195.1 Pseudoxanthomonas sp. | reverse complement strand
GGAAGACCGCGCAACCATCTATCGCGGCGACACCGCGCGTCAGGAAGTCGATGCGTTCCGTGAACTGCGCACTCAGCTGCTTTCCGTGGCAGAAGGCAATTTCATCACCCTGGTGGCGCCGGTAAGTGCCGGCAGTGGCGGCAGTTTCGTCGCCCGCAACCTGGCTGTGTCGGTGGCCTTTGACGAGTCGAAGACCGCGCTGCTGGTCGACTGCGATCTGCGCCACCCGTCACAGGACAAGACCTTGAAGGTTGACGCCACCAACGGTGGCTTGATCGATTACCTTGACGACGAGGACAGCGTCGCCGAAGGCATCCTGTACGACACCGGCGTACCACGCCTTCGCCTTATACCGGCGGGGAAATCCCGCGAAACAGGTTCCGAGTATTTCTCGTCATTCCGCATGCGGCTGCTGCTGGATTCACTGCGCAGCCAATATCCCAATTGCCACCTGTTCCTTGATGCACCACCCGTGCGCGGGGCACCCGATGCCAGAATTCTGGCCGACCTGGCAGACGTGGTCGTGCTGGTGGCCGGATATGGCCGGGACACCCCGGCCGCGATTGCACAGGCTGCTGCCAACTTCGATCCGAAGAAGTTCAGTGGCGTCGTATTCAACGAAGGCGTCTGAGGAAAACATCATGGCCAATCGCAGCAATACGTCGCTTCACCGCCTCAAGGGCTTGCCGTGCTCCGCATTGGCTGCAGCCCTGCTGCTCGCTTTGCCGCATGCGGCACAGGCAGCCCGACTCAATTACGAGCTTGGCTTCCGCGCAATGCATAGCGACAACATCAGGCTGAGCGAATTCGACGAGATCGGCGAGACCGTGCTATCGCCGCAGCTGCGATTTGATTTCGAGCATGACAGCGCGGTACTCAAGACTACGTTCCGTGGTGATATGCAGTACCTGGACTACAGGGATGACTCCTACAAGGACGATACCCGCGGCGAGTTCCAGGGAGAGCTGGACTGGACAATCCTTCCCGAGCGCATGAGCTTCATGGCGCGTGATTCGCTGAGCCGTCAATCGGTCAGCTCATTGGCAGCTTTCACACCCGGCAACCAGCAGCAGATCAATGTCTTCGAAGCCGGCCCAAGCTTTTTCGCCCGCTTCGGTCAAACCACACAGGGCCAGCTTGATGTGCGCTACACAAACAGCTATGCCGAAGAAACCCAGACCTTCAATAGCGATCGCTACACCGTCGCCGCGCGCCTGACCCGCGATTTATCCCCGACCGACCGCATTTCCGGGAACGTGGAAGGCACCCGCACCGAGTACGACGCCATCAGCGAGCTCTACGATTACGAGCGCTACGACGGCTTCATCAACTACACCAGCAAGCTGTCGCGCGTCGACATCTCCCTGGACGGCGGCTATTCCGTGCTGCAACCGAAGAGCGGTGACAGTACTTCCGGCTCATTGTTCCGCAGCAACATCAGCTGGCGCGTCATGCCGCGCAGCGTGCTCAGTGCGAACCTCAGTTACCAGTTCGCCGATGCGGCGCAGGACTTGATCCTGCGGGTAGGCCAGCCCAGTGATCCAGGTGGTCCCATCATTGGAAACCCGGACAATCCCAACCTGCAGATCATACCCGACACGTTTCGCCAGAAGCGTGCGAACCTTGGCTACGAATTCACTGGCGAGCGTCTTACGCTGCAGTTGCAGCCTTACTACGAGCAACTACGGTACATTCGCGATTCGTCTTTCGACCAGAACAACTATGGCGCGTACCTGATAGCTAGCTACCAGTTGCGTCCTCAGACTTTCGTATCGCTGCTGGGCGCACGTCTTTACCGCGAGTTCGAAGGTATTGATCGCGACGACAATGACACCACCATCGGTGTTGCCCTGACCTCGCGCCTGAGCCGGCATTGGGGTTCGCAACTTGACTACCAATACCGCAAACGCGACAGCTCCGTGGCCGGACAAAACTACGTCGAGAACGTGCTGGCTGTTTCGTTCACTTATTACCGTTGATTGCGTAACGCACCATGCCCACCGTGTCTTCCGAGAGCCGTCAAACCGGGGCTGCAACTGCGCTCATGTACCACGCGCTGGGCGTGGGTGAAACGCCATCGGGTCAAGACCCGCACTACACCGTAGACCTGGGCTCCTTCGGCCGGCAGCTAGATGCATTGGGCCGCAGCCATTCACTGGGAAGCGCACGCGACTGGCTGCAGGGTACCGCGCACGACGTACTCGTCACTTTCGACGACGGCCATTCAAGCAATTACGCACTGGCGTTTCCCGCCCTGCAACGACGTGGCATTACCGCGGATTTTTTCGTCAATCCCGCACTGGTCGGCACCAAGGGATTCGCCACGTGGGCACAGCTGCGCGAGATGTCCGACGCAGGCATGTCCATCCAGTCGCATGGCTACGACCATGTGTACCTGACTTCACTGGGCGACGCGAAACTCCGTTCAACCCTGCAAGCGGCACGCGAGGAAATCGCGCAGCACGTGGGCAAGCCGGTCACCCTGCTCGCTCCGCCTGGCGGACGCATGCCCCACGGCCTTTCGGACTCGGCTCGCGAATGCGGCTATACGCATATCCTGTCGTCGCGACCGGGCAGGATCAACGCGGCATCGACTGACCGCATCCTGCCGCGCATGGCCATCACCGCCAAGACCTCCACCGAAACGCTGGAAGCCTGGGCCGGCAGTGACCGGAGCGCGGTACTGCGTGAACGCGTTCGTTACGGCAGCCTTGGCTTGGCCAAACAACTGCTGGGCGACGCACGCTATGAGCACGTACGAACGCGCGCACTGGCCGTCATTCGAGGCAGAAAGTGAAGTTAGTGTTCTGGATTTCGCTTGGCGTGGTCGCTTTTGCCTATGCGGGCTACCCGCTGGTGATGGCGGTGCTGGCTCGTTTTCAACACCGCCCGTTGACGGTTCGCAAGGGTACGCCCAGCATCGATGTGTTGATGGTGGTGCATAACGCCGCGGCACAGCTGCCCGTCAAATTGGCCAATCTGCTTGCCCTGGACTATCCCTCCGACCAGCTTGTCATCCACGTGGTATGCGACGGCTGCAGCGACGCATCCGAAGCCATTGCCCGCGACTACCCTTCAAAACGAATCCACGTGCATGCCTTCGCTGAACGACGCGGCAAGTCAGCGTGCATCGGCAATGTGCTGCCGCTGCTGACTTCGGAACTGGTGCTTTTCAATGATGTGCGCCAACGGCTCGAGATTGAGGCGCCGCGCGCGCTGGCCCTTGCCTTATCTGACCCCACCGTTGGCGCCGCGAGTGGAGAATTGATGCTGGAAGCCAGCAACGGTTACGGACGCGGCGTGGATGCGTACTGGCGATATGAAAAAGTCATTCGTCGCCTTGAGAGCGCAAGTGGTTCGCTGGTCGGCGTCACCGGTGCGATCTATGCGGCCCGCCGCAGCGTGATCCCCGAGGTACCTGCCGGCCTGGTGCTGGACGACATGTGGATCCCGCTCAGTATTGCTGCTGCCGGATATCGCGTGGTCTTCGTTCCCGAAGCACGTGCCTTTGATCATGCCTCCACCGATGCGGTCGCCGAAGAACAGCGCAAGCGTCGCACACTGGCAGGCAATTTCCAGCTGCTGCATCGCTGGCCACAACTGGCGATCCCGGGCGCGCATCCTTTGGCCTTGCGTCTGTGGGGTCACAAATGGCTGCGGTTGCTCGCTCCGTGGTTGCTGCTGGTCGCGTTGCTGTCCAGCCTGGGGTTGGCTTTGCAGGGCAGTACTTTTTATCTGTTGTTGCTTGTGTTGCAGATGGGCGGCTATGCCACAGCTGCACTGGGCAGACTGTTTCCCGCACTCGCCGGCCGCCTGCTGCCGGTCCGGTTGGCCACTGCCTTCCTCAGCCTCAATACGAGCGCCATGTGGGCACTGGCCGACTACCTAAAGAATCCGAATGCCCACCTGTGGCAAACCACCCGTACCGAGAACCTTCAACGATGAGCGTGCACCACCCATTGAAGCGCGCAGTGTATGTGGTGTCGCTGTTTCCGTGCTGGTCCGAGACTTTCATCGTGCGCGAAATCAGCGCCCTGATCGCCAACGGCGTGGATGTGCGCATCATCTCGCTGAAACCACCATCAGAGACCCTGGTGCAGACAGATGCAGCAGCGTTGATGGACCGCGTGCGCCATCCCAGGTCATTGCCGCATGCACTGGGCGGCTTGGCCAGTGCATTGCTTCTGCGGCCTGGCGCCGTCATGAGTTACTGGCGGAGCAGTGAGATCAGGCGCAG
>JBDTZK010000248.1:0-4256 GCA_040005195.1 Pseudoxanthomonas sp. | reverse complement strand
CTGCAGACGGCGCAGACCCTCTCTACGGAAGTGCCCACGGAAGTTTCTACGGAAGCGCCTTCGCCTGCGGCCTCCTCTTCCGAAGAATTCCGCAAGCAGGCGCAAATCTCTCCCGAATCAACAAAGGATGCGGACGTTGCGATGGCCGAACCTGCCGCGGCGGCGATTTCCGATTCGCCGATCACGGCGGCGATGCCAGAACCGGATGCTGTCATGGCGCCCGCTCCACCACCGCCGCCTGAAATAGAGCAGTCGCAAACCCGTGAAGTCCGTGCCCAAACCGAACGACGGGCTCGTTCCGAGCGCGCGCTGGAAGTGCGTACGGCCCCTCAAGCCCGCGTCGCCGACCAGTACGCGCCGCCAGCGCCACCTGCCCCACCAGCGCCGGTCAGCATGGCCGCACCGGTTGCGGCCGAAGAATCGTCCGCCTTGTTTGCGCCTGATCCACACCCCGCAGCCGACAATGCCGGTGTGGCCGTGGGTAACCTTCGTAGCGGTTACCCACGGGCTGTCGCACCCGCAGCCTCAGAAATGATGGCCGCGAAGTCCAGCACGGCCAGTGCGCAGGAACATGGCCAGGAGCGCGAAAGCGCCAGCCTTGATCGCGTGCAAGTCACGGGGTCGCGACTGAAACGCACCGACCTGCAGGTTCCGGTGGCGGACGACGCACGGTTGCCGGTCGACGAATGGCTGGAACGCGTGCGCACCCGCTATGGCCTGGGCGACGCGGGCGCGGCGAAGAAAAGCCTGCTGTTGTTTGTAAAGGATCACCCCCGCGAGGCGGTACCGGGCGACCTGGAACCCTTGCTCGAGAAATGAGCGACACGCTGGCAAGCCACGCCTCGCAGCTTCTTGAAATCAAGCACAGCCGGTTCCTCGCCCATGCGGCACCGGTGGAATCGCCCGATGCAGCCCTGGATTTTCTCGCCGCTATCGCCGATGGCGATGCCACGCACAACTGCTGGGCTTACCGCATAGGCGCCCAATACCGCTCCAGCGATGATGGCGAACCGGCAGGCACTGCAGGGCGCCCGATCCTGGCCGCGATCGACGGACAAGACTGCGATCAGGTGATGGTAGTCGTGACCCGCTGGTATGGCGGCATCAAGCTGGGCGCCGGCGGGCTGGTCCGTGCTTATGGTGGCGCAGCGGCCGAATGCCTGCGCCAGGCCAAGCGCAGGCCGCTGATTACGATGTGCGCATTGACCTTGCATTGCCGCTTCGACGATCTGGGCAGCGTGCATGCCGCGCTGGCAGGTCACGGAGGCGTCAAAAACGAGGAACATTTCACCGAAACCGGCGCCACCCTCGTGCTGCAACTGCCCGCATCAAGGGTTGACGCCTTGAAAACCCATCTCCGCGACGCCACCCGTAACCGTGTGCGCTTCACCGAATCGGATTACGAATGACCCCTCCTGTTGCCGACGCTCCCGAACCAGCCCTGCTTTCCTCCGATTCCGCTGCTACCGTCCAACCCAAGGCAAGACTGGGCAGCCTGTCCGCGCTGTGGCCGTTTGTGCGCAAGCACACCGGTCTTTTCATTGCCTGGTTGATCGCACTGGTGGTGGCTTCTGCGGCTACGCTGAGCCTGCCGCTGGCGGTGAAACAGATCATCGACCACGGCTTCTCAAGCGGCACCAATATCGACCGCGTTTTCCTGCTGCTGTTCGGCGTCACTGTGGTGCTGGCGCTGGCCAGCGCGGCGCGCTTCTATTTTGTCTCGTTGCTGGGTGAGCGCGTGGTCGCTGACCTGCGGCAGAAACTCTATGGCCACCTGATCACGCTGGGCGCCGGTTTCCATGACCGCACCCGCAGCGGCGAACTCGTCTCGCGTTTGTCGGCCGACAGCGAGCTGCTGCGCAACGTGGTGAGTACCAGCATGTCGGTAGCGCTGCGCAGTAGCGTGACGGTGATCGGCGGACTGGTGATGCTGTTCGTGACCAGTCCGCGGTTGGCGTCCTTTGCCTTGCTGGGCATTCCAGTCGCGGTGCTCCCGATCGTGCTGGGCAGCCGTCGCCTAGGCAAGGCCTCGCGCGCCAGCCAGGACCGGGTTGCGGATGCCAACACCCTGGCCAGCGAAACACTCGGTGCCGTGCACACGGTGCAGGCACATGCACGCGAACCCTACGAGCGTGGTCGCTTCGGTGCCGCGGTGGACGTGGCCGTGGAAACCGCACGCAAGCGCATCCGCGCGCAGGCCGGTGTCACTGCGGCAGCCATCACGCTGGTGTTCGGCGCCATCGTGCTCATGCTCTGGACTGGCGCGCACGACGTCATCGGCGGCGAGATGAGCAAGGGCACCTTGGCCCAGTTCGTGGTCTATGCGCTCATTACGGGCGGTTCGATAGGTGCGCTTGCGGAAGTCTGGAACGAGCTGCAACGCTCGGCTGGCGGCATGGGCCGTATTACCGAATTACTGCAGGAAACGTCCGAGATCACCGCACCCGCGCATCCCCGTGCGCTGGCAAACCCGTTAGCTGGCAACATTCGTTTCGAGAACGTGGTCTTTCACTACGCCTCGCGCCCCGACCTGCCTGCGCTCGATCAATTCGACCTGGAAGTAAGGCCTGGTGAAACCATCGCCCTGGTCGGACCCTCGGGCGCCGGCAAGAGCACTGTGTTCTCGATGCTGTTGCGCTTTCACGATGCGCAGTCCGGCAGCATCCACATCGATGGCGTCGACCTGCGTGAACTCGACCCCGCCGAGCTGCGTGAACACATCGCGCTGGTGCCGCAGCAGCCGACCATCTTCGCTGCCAGCGCCGCAGACAACATTCGCTACGGCAAGCTCGACGCCACCGACGCACAGCTGCAGGCCGCAGCCGAATCCGCCGAGGCAGATGACTTCATCCGCGAGTTGCCTCTGGGCTTCGACAGCGAACTGGGCGAACGCGGCGCGCGCCTGTCAGGTGGCCAGCAACAACGCATTGCCATTGCCCGCGCGCTATTGAAAGACGCGCCGATCCTGTTGCTGGACGAAGCCACCAGTGCGCTGGATGCGCAAAGCGAGCGCGCCGTGCAGAGCGGGCTGGAGCGGCTGATGAAAGGCCGTACCACTCTGGTCATCGCGCATCGTCTGGCGACCGTACTCAAGGCCGACCGCATCGTGGTCATGGATCGCGGCCGCATCGTCGCGCAGGGCACCCATGCGCAACTCATCGCGCAAGACGGCCTGTATGCCGAACTCGCGCGCCTGCAGTTCATCGACTGACTGCGGCGGCGGGACACCCGCTTGGTTATCCACCTGTCATATGCAACGCCGAGCTTGCTGTCAGGACAAAATCTGAAGCAGCCCAGCCGGCGCGACGCGCGGCAGGATGCTCAGTTTGATAGTGGCTGCATCACCGCGGACACGCGACGCGGCCTGCTGGGCCACGCATGGCGCAGGATCCGCCAGATCACCTGCCCGAACTGCTTCGGCAGCGAACCGGTGTTGTAGTGCTGACCGTAACGCGCGCAGATTTCCTTCACCTCACACGCCATTTCCGCATAGCGGTTGGCGGGTATGTCCGGATAGAAGTGATGCTCGATCTGGTGACTCAGGTTGCCCGACATCACGTTGAGCAGCTTGCCACCCGACAGGTTGGACGAGCCGCGCAGTTGGCGCATGTACCAATGGCCACGTGATTCGTTGCGGATGGATTCCTTAGAAAAGGTTTCCGCATCGGCGGTGAAATGGCCGCAGAAAATGATCACGTAGGTCCAGATATTGCGCAGCACATTGGCCACCACGTTGCCCAACAGGATGGTCAGGAAGAATGGCCCCGCCAGCAACGGGAACACCACGTAGTCCTTCACTATCTGGCGCAGCATCTTTTTCCCGGCAGGGCGGAATATCTTGCGCATCTGCGCATTGGTCGTCTTGCCCGCCCACCAGCGGCCCAGCTTCAGGTTCTGGATCGCCACGCCCCATTCAAACAGGATCGCGAAAATCACCGCGATGATCGGCTGGATCAGATAGAAAGGCTTCCAGCGCTGCTCCGGGAAAATGCGCAGCAGTCCGTAGCCGATGTCATCGTCCATCCCGCGCACATTGGTGTAGGTGTGGTGCCTGAAATTATGCGTATGACGCCAGTTGTCACTGGTGCCCGCGATATCCCATTCGTAGGTCTTGCCGTTGAGGTGAGGGTCGTTCATCCAGTCGTACTGTCCATGGATGACGTTGTGGCCCAACTCCATGTTTTCGAGGATCTTGCCGACCGCAAGCAGCAGCACACCGAGAATCCAGGCCGGCCAGAACAGACCGGCCAATACCA
>JBDTZK010000247.1:0-4259 GCA_040005195.1 Pseudoxanthomonas sp. | reverse complement strand
GTGTGCATGGCCGCGAGCGTCGCTTCCAGCATGCCTTTCGACAAGCCCGGCCAGCCGGCGTGCGCGGCGGCGATCTCGCTGCCGTCCTTCGCAGCGAACACCACCGGCAGGCAGTCGGCCGTCAGGATGGCCAGGACTACGCCCGGCGTGGCGGTGACCGCGGCATCGGCAACTGGTTCCGGGGCGTGCAGTCCGCCAGGTTGCACGCTGGATGACATCACTCCTTCCCCGCCCGCCCCTGCCTCCCCAAGCGAATGGGCAGGCGCGTCGAAACGCAGTACCTCGGTGCCATGCACCTGCCGCAGCCAGCGGGGTGTGGAAGGCAGGGCGAAGCGCTCGATCAGTTCGGCACGATTGGCTTCGACCGTGGCCGGATCATCGCCGTCGGCCGCAGTACGGTTACCCAGGTTGAAATGATCGAACGGTGGCCGCGACTGGCCGGCGCCGTGGCGCAGGGTAGTGAAGGCACGCACGCTCGAAGGTGCCGGCCACTGCGCCCATGTCGCCGGACTCATCGCTGTTTCTGCGCCTCGCCATCGGCGCGCAACGCGGCCAGCAGGTCAACCATGTCTGCAGGCACGGGCGCCGAGACACGCAACGGTTCGCCCGTGGTCGGATGCTTGAACTCCAGGGTCTCGGCATGCAGCGCCTGGCGCTTGAAGCCACGCAGGGCAGCGATGAGTCCTTCGGTGGCGTGCTTGGGCAACTTCAGCGGACCGCCGTACATGGGATCGCCGACGATGGGATATTTCAGGTGCGTCATGTGCACGCGGATCTGGTGGGTACGGCCCGTTTCCAGGCGACACTCCAGCGCGGTGTGTGCACGGAAACGTTCGCGCAGCCGGTAGTGGGTGACGGCATCACGGCCTTCCTCGCGCACCGACATGCGGATGCGGTCACGCGAATGGCGATCGATCGGCGCATTCACCGTTCCGCCGGACACCATCGACCCGACCACGATCGCCAGGTACTGGCGGTGTACTTCCCGCGAGGACAGCTGTTCCACCAGCGCGGTGTGCGCCGGCAGGTTGCGCGCGACCACCATGACGCCGCTGGTGTCCTTGTCCAGGCGGTGCACGATGCCCGCACGTGGTACCAGCGACAGCGAGGCATCGCGGAACAGCAACGCATTGACCAGTGTGCCCGTCGGATTGCCGGCACCGGGGTGCACCACCAGACCGGCAGGCTTGTTCACCACGAAGACGTCGGCGTCCTCGTACAGCACCTCGATCGGGATGTCTTCGGGCAGCGAACGGGTCTGGGTATCCAGCACCACGTCCAGGCTGGCGGTTTCGCCGCCGCGCACCGGGTCGCGGCCGCGCACCTGCTCGCCATTGAGCAGCGCATCGCCGGACTTGATCCATTCGGACAGGCGGGTACGCGAATACTCGGGGAACAGTTCGGCCAGTACCGCATCGAATCGGCGGCCCGCGGCACTGCCTGGCACCACTGCGGTACGCGAGGACACCTCCTCATCGGCGCCATCATCGGGCGCCTCGTCTGGAAGATCGAGGGAGTCGGAGTTATCGGGGGAATGGGGCTGGGTCATGTGTTGCAGGGGGGCACGTTGGCCGCACGTTCATGGCTTGGGCAGCGCCTAGGCTATCATCGCCGTTCCGTTTCCTCGCCGCGGCCTTCCGCCAGCCCATGACCCAGCGCCTCACGACCCGCTTCAACGCCCCCAGTCGCACCGCCTTCCTGCGCATCGCAGGCTTGATGATGCTGGTTGTTTTCGCCGGCACCGGCTGCGGCAAGTTCTTCAAGAAAGACAAGGATTCCGTCGAGGGCAAGCCCGTCGAGGAAATCTACGAGAAGGCGCATGCCTCCATGGTCAAGGGCAACTGGGACCGGGCCGAGATCACCTTCCGCCAGCTGATCGCCCAGTATCCCTATGGCCCGTATACCGAGCAGGCGATGATGGAAACCGCCTACGCCCAGTTCAAGTCCGGGAAGATGGAGGACACGGTGTCCAGCGTGGACCGCTTCATCCGCACCTATCCCACCCAGCGCAACGTGCCGTACATGTATTACCTGCGCGGCCTGGCCAACTCGGGGCGCGACACCGTGTTCCTGCAGAAGGTGTGGAAGCTGGACGCCAGCCGCCGCGACCTGGCGACCCCGATGCAGGCCTACAACGACTTAAACCTGATGTCAGAGCGTTACCCGAACAGCCGCTACTCCGCCGACGCGCGCCAGCGCATGGTCGTGCTGCGCAACCTGTTTGCGCGCCATGAGCTGGACACCGCGCTGTACTACCTGCGCCGCGATGCCTGGGTTCCTGCTGCCGCACGCGGCAAGTACCTGCTGGAAACCTACCCGCAGAGCGAATACCAGAACGACGCGGTCGCCGTGCTGGCCGAAGCCTATACCCACCTGGGCAACGAGACCCTGGCTGCCGATGCGCGACGCGTACTGCAGCAGAACGATCCGCAGCATCCCTGGCTGACCGGCGACTGGCCGGATTATCCGAACTCGATCCGCAAGCTCAACCCGTTCGCCGGCGAGAAGTCGGCCGTGGACACCAAGAAGAAAGACTGAAAATATTGAAAAGAAAGGGGCCGAAAGGCCCCTTTTTTTGTCTGTCTTATCCTTGATGGAACCGCATCAACCCGGATACCTGTTGCTGATCGGATAACGGCGTTCACGCCCGAATGCACGACGCGACACCTTCGGCCCGGGTGCAGCCTGGTGGCGCTTCCATTCGCTGATCCGTACGAGCCGCAACATACGGTCCACCACCGACGCCTCGAAACCCGCCGCCACGATCTCGTCGCGAGACTGTTCCTGGTCCACGTAGCGCAGCAGGATCGCATCCAGCACATCGTAGGGCGGCAGTGAATCCTGATCGGTCTGGTTCTCGCGCAGTTCGGCGGAAGGCGGGCGACTGATCACCGCTTCCGGAATCACCGGTGTTCCGCCAACCGTATTGCGCCAGCGTGCGAGCGCGAATACCTCCGTCTTGTACAGGTCCTTGATCGGCGCGTAACCGCCGCACATGTCGCCGTAGATGGTGGCGTAACCGACCGCGTATTCGCTCTTGTTGCCCGTGGTCAGCAGCAATCCGCCCAGTTTGTTGGACAACGCCATCATGATCACGCCACGACTGCGCGACTGCAGGTTTTCCTCTGTCGTATCGGGCTCCCGCCCCGCGAACAGCGGAACCAGCGCGTCCATGAAACCCTTGAAAGGTGCTTCGATGGCGATGGTCTCCAGCTTCACTCCCATCGTGGCGCATTGCTCGGCGGCCAGGTCGTTGGAAAGACCGGCGGTGTAGCGCGAAGGCAAGCGCACCGCAGTGACGTTGTCGGCGCCCAGTGCATCGACCGCGATGGCCAGCACCAGCGCCGAATCAATGCCGCCAGACAACCCCAGCCATACTTTCGAAAACCCATTCTTCAGACAGTAGTCGCGGGTACCGCGCACGACCGCGCGCCAGGCCAATGCATCACGGCCTTCGTCGCCATCAACCGGCCAGTCATGCGCTGCGAACTTGCGCGTGGCCGGATCGTAATCAGCGACCAGCCAGTGATCCTCGAACGCACGCGCCGCCGGATGCACCAGCCCATCGCCATCTGCCAGCACCGATGCGCCATCGAACACGAGCGCATCCTGCCCACAGACCACGTTGAGGTACGCCAGGGCCACGCCGGTTTCATTCACGCGTTGCGCCAGCAAAGCATCCCGCTGCGCATGTTTGTCGCGCTCGAATGGCGAGGCGTTGGGCACCACCACCAGCTGCGCACCCGCCGCCTGCGTTTCGCCCAGCGGCTCGGCGAACCACAGGTCCTCACAGATCACCACGCCGACGGGTATGCCGGCCACCTCGAACACACAGGCGCCGCCATCAGGATCAACATCGAAATAGCGCCGCTCGTCAAACACGTTGTAGTTGGGCAACTCGCGTTTGCGGTAAGTCGTCTCCACTGCACCGTCACGCAAGACGCTCGCTGCGTTGTAGACCACGCTGCCCGCCGATTGCGGCCACCCCACCACGGCAACGATGCCCTGGGTGGCATGCGCGACCTGCTGCAGTGCGAGTTCGCAATCGCGCAGGAAACCGGGACGCATCAGCAGGTCTTCCGGTGGGTAACCACTGATCGCCAACTCCGGGAACAACACCAGCGCGGCACCGTGCACATCGCGTGCTTCGGTGATCATGGCCGCAATGCGTTCTGCGTTCTCGTAAACGGCACCGACGGGAAAATCGAACTGGGCCAAGGCAATGCGCAGGGTCATGACGACTGCTTCGCAAGCGGACC
>JBDTZK010000246.1:0-4265 GCA_040005195.1 Pseudoxanthomonas sp. | reverse complement strand
CGTCGATGCCGCGCTGCTGGGCGAGCCGATGTGCCCAGCCACCTAACCCCGACAATGCCATGATCGAAAGCACGCACGCGGCCACGGGAAGCACGGCCAGGTAGCCGAACAGCATCCTCCGCACACCTGCGCGGCGCATCAATCCAGGCAGCAGCGGCGCGGCGGCGATGCACAGGGCCGGCAACATGGGGAAGATGTAGACCTCGCGCTTGCCAGGGCTGGCGCTGAAGAACACCAGCACCAGCACACTCCAGCCCAGCAGCAGCCATAGTCGCGGATCGCCACGACGCAGTCGTCGCCACCATGCCGGCAACAGCCACGGCAGCAACAAGGCGCCGGGCAACCAGAGCGTCAGCATCACCTGGCCGAAATACCAGAACGGTTGCACGTGATGCCACGCGCCTGCATAACGCTTGCCGGTCTGCTTGAAAAGAATCTCGCTGGCATAGGCCTGGAAAGCCGGGTCCTGGCTGTGGAACACAGCGACCAGCATCTGCCCTACCCAGACGCCCGCACCCGCCACGAAGCACAACGCCGCCAGCAGCCAGCGCAGGCCGGTGCCGGTTTCCATCGGCAAGGCATTTTCCATAAGCAGGGATGCGCGATCGTCACGGTGGCGCCAGCGCACCGCCGCCCACGGCAACAACACCAGCAATGGCAGGAAACCGACGCCTTTGGTCACCGTGCCGAGTCCGGCGGCGAAACAACCCAGCCATGCCAGCGGCCAATGCGGCCCCTGCAACAGATGCCGCAGCAATCCGTATAGCGACAAGGTAGTCATGGCCACCAGCACCATGTCGATCTGCCCGCGCTTGGCCTGCAATCCGAACTGCACGCACACGAACAATGCCAGCACCGCATAGCGTGCGACGCGCCGGTTCCACAGGCGGGCGGACAGGTCGTAGGTCAACCACAACGTGAGCAGCGCGGCGAGCAAGGACGGCAGCAGGAAGGCCAGTTTCCAGTTGCCGACGACCTGGTAGGTTGCCGCCTGCATCCACATGAACACCGGAGGCTTTTCCGCATAGAACTCGCGCCCGCGATGCGGGAACAGCCACTGTCCCGATTCCACCATCGCCTTGGCAGCCAGCACGAAGCGCGGCTCGTCCGGTGGCGAAGGTTCGCGCAGGCCCAAGCCCGCCGCCAGACTCAGTACGGCCAGCAACACCAGCAACAGGAATCCCGTGCGCTCACGCAACAGGCGTTGGGCTTGATTCAAGTACGACTCCCCGGATCGGCCAACCGTGCACAAAGCGCATGGCTGGACCCGTCAGCTTTATGCGGCAAGTTCCCGCTTCCACCCATGATGGCGGACATCCAGGTACAGACTGTAGAGCGCGGTGAACGCGGGAAACAGATTCTGCAATACACCTACTGCGTCCTGCTTGGCGGAGAACAGGAAATAGCTGAGTGTCATCACGCTGCCAATCACGCTCATGTACCAGAACATCCGCGGGATCACTGGCTTGCGTGCACGTCGCGACGCATGGAACTGCACGAACCAGCGCGCACCGAACATCAGCGCCCCGGTCAGTCCGATAAGCTTCCATGGCGTCATATGCAGGCCGGTCCAGCCTAGCCAGAGGATTTCCTGATTCATGGCGTTACGCTCAGCACTCGCTGACCGCAGCGGTCTTGCTGCGACTGATCAGCCACGCCATGCCGCGTAGATCGCGCAGGCCCACCAGCGCACGTTGCAGATTGTTGTACTTGGACACGCCGGAGGCACGGTTGCGGTGGTTCACCGGAATGCTGACCGTCTTCCAGCCCGCACGCTGCATCAACGCGGGCAGATAGCGATGCATATGATCGAAGTAAGGCAGATCCAGGAACGCCGCTCGCTCAAACAGTTTGATGCCGCAACCTGTATCGGGCGTGTCGTCATGCAACAGGCGTTGGCGGATCGCATTGGCCCAGCGCGATGCCCAGCGTTTGCTGGCGCTGTCGCGGCGGGTCACGCGCCAACCGGCGAACAATCGCGTATCGCTGCTGGCCGCATCACGCGCAACGAGCAACCTGGGAATGTCAGCCGGGTCGTTCTGCCCATCGCCATCCAGGGTGACCACCCACGCCGCACGCGCCGCCTTGACCCCGTTGCGGATCGCGGTGCTCTGACCACTCTGCACGCCATGACGAAGTACACGCAGCTGCCGCACCTGCGGCTTCAACGCCTGCAGCACCGCAACGCTGTCGTCGCTGGAATGGTCGTCAACGTAGATGATCTCGAAGTCCGGCGTGCCCTTCAGGCTCGTTACGATCTCCTGCACCAGCCCCGCAATGTTGTCGCGTTCGTTGAACACCGGCACGACCACCGACAGGCGCGGCACAGGACGCCGCGCGGCGCTCTGGAAAGACTCGACGGGGTGGGTGTAAACGTGGTTCATTTCGTGAGGGGCGGCGGTTCGGAGCATGACGACACCTGCGGGGTTGCTGCGCAGCAAAGCCTGCGATCAGCCATGTCGTAAACATGTCGCAAAGACGTTACGGGCATGTGATGCGTTCAGGATGGGTTGAGACCGAGGCGTCTTCATGAAATGCTGCTTTACTTCCCGCGTCGCGGGTACGCCCGGGAAATGGAATGCGGCTGCTGGTAATCGAGGACAACCGCAACCTGGTGGCGAACCTGTTCGAGTACTTCGAGGCGCGGGGCCATTCGCTGGATGCCGCGCCCGATGGCGTGACCGGGCTGCACCTGGCCACGACCCAGGCCTACGACGTAGTGGTGCTGGACTGGGTGCTGCCGCGCATGGACGGCCGCGAAGTCCTGCAACGCTTGCGCGCCAGCCCCAGCGCGGCCACACCGGTGATCATGCTGACCGCACGCGATGAACTCCCCGACAAGATCGCCGGCTTCCGCGCGGGTGCGGACGACTACCTGACCAAGCCCTTCGCACTTCCGGAACTGGAAGTGCGGATAGAGGCATTGCTCGCACGTGCTGCTGGACGCGGGCGCAGCCGCGTACTGGAAGTAGCGGACCTGCGCCTGGACCTGGCCACCCTGGAAGCAACCCGCGCGGGAAAATCGCTGCACCTCTATCCCGCCTGCCGCAAGCTGCTGGAAACCCTGATGCAGGCCAGCCCGGCAGCGGTCAGCCGCGAACAACTGGAACATGCCCTGTGGGGCGACGAACCGCCCGACGGGGACATGCTGCGTTCCCATATCTACGAACTGCGGCGCAGCGTGGACGGCCCTTTCCCGGTCAAGCTGGTGCAGACGATCCCGCGCGTGGGCTACCGGTTGGCCGTCATAGATAAAGAACAGGAGCCACTTGATGCGCGCTAGACCGCAGCTCAAGCATCGCATCCTGCAATGGATGGCGCTCTATGCGGTATTGCTGGCCGCAGCAGTGATGGCGAGCGGCTACTTCATCCACGAGCGCGTCGAACACCTGGCCTGGGAGTCCCTGTTGCGCGCGGAACTGGACTATTACGGGCAACGCACCCAGGCCAGTCCCGACTACCGTTGGCACGACACCGACACCTTGCGCCTGTTCGGCGTGGCCGGCGCGCCAGTTCTGCCCGAGAACCTGCACGCGCTGGAACCCGGGCTGTACGACGACATGACCCTGGACGGAATCAACAGCGTGGTGCTGATCGAACAGAGCAACGGCCGGCCGCTGGCCATGGCGCTGGACCTGACCCAGTTCGAAGGCGTCGAAGGCACCATCACCCTGGCAGCAGCAGGGGCCACCGTGCTCGTGATCCTGGTCCTGGGGCTACTGGTGATGTGGCGGTTGGGCCGAGTCATCAGCCCGTTGGCCACACTGGCGCACCAGATCAAGGAACTCAAACCCGCCGATCATGACCAGAGTGTGGTCGTCGATGCCGACGCCAGCGCCGAACTGGTAGTCATTGCCGATGCCTTCAATGACTATCTGCAGCGCAACCAGAGTTTCGTCGAGCGCGAGCACGCTTTCATCGCCAGCGCCAGCCATGAGTTGCGCACGCCTATTGCGGTGATCGCAGGCGCTTCGGAACTGATGCTGGAGCAGCCCGACATGCCTGCCGCTGCACGCAATCAGGTGGCCCGCATCCATCGCACCGCGCGCGATGTGGAACAACTTATCTCGCTGCTGCTGGCACTGGCCAAGGATCCGTCCAGGCTCGCCGATTCAAGCGACCGCGTGGCCCTGGACCAGCTGCTTCCGCAGATAGTGGAAGACCATCGCCACCTGACCCGCGGCAAGGACCTGACCCTGATGATGGAACCGATGCCGGCCTGCGACATCGTCGCGCCCATGACCATCGTGCAGGCGGCTATCGGC
>JBDTZK010000245.1:0-4275 GCA_040005195.1 Pseudoxanthomonas sp. | reverse complement strand
ATCCAGGAAAACGACCCGTCCGTGCACGGCGAAACCGACGCTTTCCGCAAGGCCGGGCGCCAGCGCCGCTATCGCGACACCATCATGGTCAACACGCTGGCCCCGTGCTGGTACTGCAGCGGACTGGTGCGCCAGTTCAACATCGGCACGGTGGTGGTGGGTGAATCGGTCAACTTCAGTGGCGGCATCGACTGGTTGCGCGAACACGGGGTGAAGGTGATCGATTTACAGGATGCCGAATGCATCACCATGCTGGGCGACTACATTGCCGCCAATCCTGAAGTGTGGAATGAAGATATCGGCGAGGGTTGAACGCTTATCTTCCTGTTTTCCGCATGCACCGGCTTCTTTGAAGCCACGCAAGCTCTAGCAGCGGCCATGCCCGCGACGGGGCGTTGCGAAGAAAGCTTGATCGCGGGCATGACCCGCTCCTGCAGGTAACTTGCGTCGCGAAGGACGATGGTGGGCTGGACCGGCTAGTACAGGACTCAGAGAATGTAACGACTCAGGTCCGGGTCCTGCACCAGCTCGCCCAGGTGCGCATCGACATAAGCCTTGTCAATGCTGACCTTGTGTCCATCGCGGTCAGGGGCTTCGTAGCTCAAGGTATCGAGCAATCTTTCGAGCACGGTATGCAGGCGACGGGCACCGATGTTTTCCTGTCGCTCGTTGACCTGTGCCGCGATTTCGGCAAGCCGGTCGACGGCATCCACGGTGAAATCCAGCGCCACGCCTTCGGTCTGCAACAGCGCTTCGTACTGACGCGTCAGCGCGGCCTTGGGTTCGGTGAGAATGCGCACGAAGTCTTCCTTGGACAGCGCCGACAACTCCACGCGTATCGGGAAGCGGCCCTGCAACTCCGGGATCAGGTCGCTGGGCTTGGCGAGGTGGAACGCACCTGATGCGATGAACAGGATATGGTCGGTCTTGACCGTGCCGTACTTGGTAGACACGTTGGAACCTTCCACCAGTGGAAGCAGGTCGCGCTGTACACCTTCGCGCGACACGTCACCGCCGCTCATGTTGCCGCCACGCTTGGCCACCTTGTCGATCTCATCGATGAACACGATGCCGTTCTGTTCGCAGGCTTCAATGGCTGCGGTGCGGATATCGTCTTCGTTGACCAGCTTGCCCGCTTCCTCTTCCACCAGTTGCGGACGCGCAGCCTTGATGGTCAGCGTGCGGGTGTTGGTCTTGGCATTGCCCATGCTGGAAAACATCTGCCGCAACTGCTGGCCCATTTCTTCCATGCCCGGCGGGGTCATGATGTCCATGCTCACGTTGGCCGACAGTTCAAGCTCGATCTCGCGGTCGTCCAGCTCGCCGGCGCGCAGCATCTTGCGGAACTTGGTGCGGGTGTCATTGTCTTGGGCGGACGGCTCGTTGCGTGCCGTTTCCGCATCGAAACCGATGCCTGCACTGCGACGCGGTAACAGCGCGTCCAGAATGCGATCTTCGGCGCGTTCTTCGGCCTGGGTGCGTACGCGTACCTTGGCTTGTTCGCGATACATCTTGACTGCGGTGTCGGCCAGGTCGCGGATGATCTGCTCCACGTCCTTGCCCACGTAACCGACCTCGGTGAAGCGCGTGGCTTCGACCTTGACGAAGGGCGCGTTGGCCAGCGTGGCCAGGCGACGCGCGATCTCGGTCTTGCCGACGCCAGTCGGGCCGATCATCAGAATGTTCTTGGGCATCACTTCATCGCGCAGGTCGGGCTGCAACTGCATCCGGCGCCAGCGGTTGCGCAGTGCGATGGCCACGGCACGCTTGGCCGCATGCTGGCCGACGATATGGCGATCAAGCTCCTGCACGATTTCGCGCGGGGTCATGGTGGCATTGGTGTTGTTCATCGGTAGCTTTTTGTAGGAGCGACGCAAGTCGCGAGAGGGGAAGCAGAACGGATCGGTCGCGACTTGCGTCGCTCCTGCACGCTCATAACTCTTCGACCACGATATTGCGATTGGTATAGATGCAGATGTCGCCGGCGATGTTCAACGACTCGACCGCGATGGACCTGGCGTCCAGCTCGGTATGCCCCATCAGCGCACGTGCGGCGGAAAGCGCGTACGAACCGCCGGAGCCGATGGCAATGATGCCGTCCTCCGGTTCGATCACATCGCCGGTGCCGCTGATGATCAGCGAAGTGTCCTTGTCGGCCACTGCCAGCAGCGCTTCCAGCTTGCCGAGGCGTCGTTCGGTACGCCAGTCTTTTGCCAGTTCAACCGCCGCGCGTTGCAGTTGGCCATGTTTTTCCAGCTTGGCCTCGAACAACTCGAACAGGGTGAAGGCATCGGCGGCGGCACCGGCGAAACCGGCCAGCACCTGACTGTCGCGACCGAGCCTACGCACCTTGCGCGCGTTGCCCTTCATCACTGTGTGGCCGAGCGTGACCTGGCCATCACCGGCGACGGCGACGCGACCATTACGCCTCACCGACAGGATGGTGGTGGCGTGGAAAACATTGGGGTTCTGGCTGGGGTCCATGCGGCCTCCGTGTAGTTGCTAAGGAGGTGGGGACGGACCGCACCGGTTCAACCATGACTTGTGGCCGCCCCTTCAGGAGCGGGCCGTGCCAGAGACATTTTTCTGGTTGCAGAACCCGCAGGGACTTCGTGGACCGGGCCCGCGCCCACGCGTTCAGGTCTTGCGTTTGGCGCGCGGATGCGCCGCGTCGTAGACCTTGGCCAGGTGCTGGAAGTCGAGATGCGTGTAGATCTGGGTGGTGGCGATGTCGGCGTGGCCCAGCAATTCCTGCACGCCGCGCAGGTCACCCGATGATTCCAGGATATGGCTGGCGAAACTGTGGCGCAGCATGTGTGGATGCACGTTCTTGAACAGGCCCTGTTTCTGCGCCAGCAGCTTCATGCTGATCTGTACTGCACGCTGCGAGATGGCAGCACCATGGCGGCCGGGAAACACGAATGCATCGCCAGCAGATCCCTGTTCCTGTCGCCACGCCTCCAGCGCGCGGCGTGCATGCGAACCCACGGGCACCTTGCGTTGCTTGCCTCCCTTGCCCAGCACGGTGACGAAGCCGCTGGGCAGGTCGAGATCCGGCCAGCGCAAGCCACACAGCTCGCTCAGGCGCAGGCCCGAGGAATAGAACAGCTCCAGCAACGCGCGGTCGCGAAAACCCAGCGGCACATCCGTGGGCACTTCCACCAGGCGCGAGGCTTCGTCGGCATCCAGCACCTGTGGCAATTTACGCGGCGACTTCGGTGCGCGCAGCGCGGCGGCGGGACTGGCGGCGATGCGTCCATGCTTCAACAACCAGTTGAAATAACTGCGGCAGGCAGAGAGGCGGCGTTGCAGGCTCTTTGGCGCAAGGCCACGGCGATGCTCGGCAGCGACAAAAGCCCGCAGTTGTTCGGTCTGCAGCGACGCAAGATCACCAATGTCCTGCGCCGAGGTCCACTGCAGCAGTGCGGCCAGGTCACGACGATACGCATCCAGCGTGTGCGCCGACATGCGGCGCTCTACCTGCAGGTGCGAAAGAAAGTCCTCGATCATGTCTGAGCAATCCTGGCCGGCATTGCGCGCAAGGCCCGTCCTACTGGATCACGCGTCGTATCGCTTCAATGCGACCACCAACGCTTCTCCCATCATGCGCAGGAACAGCGTGCCCATGCCGGGGTAGAAGCGGTTGCCGTCGCGGCTGCCCACGGCCACCAGGCCCAGGCCGGGCAAAGGCAGCAATGCCGACGACTGCACTTCTTCGGCGCGCGCCGCGTACAGCAGCGCGTTCTTCTCGGGCCGCAGGCGGCCGCAGATCGGCTCACCATCCTTCAGGCAGTCACGGAACGAATTCAGATGCGTACTGTTTTCCGACACCACCTGCAGCCATTCGGCATCCTCCAGCCCAGGCACTGCATCGAACAGCACCACTCGCACCAGGTCGCCGTTGAAATCTTCCGAAAGCGAGGCGGCCATCGCACGCAACGTGTCTTGTGCAGAGTCCTGTTTCAGCAGTGACAGCGTCAACTGGTGCGTGCGCACTGCCAGGCGCTCGTTCTCCTGCGCGTTGGCAAACAGATCGCCCAGGCGTTTGGAGAGCTCACGGTTCTTGTCGCGCAGCACTTCCAGCTGGTAACTGGCCAACGAGGCGGTCGGGCCGTCCTCGCGCGGCACGACCAGGGTCAGCGCCAGATCGGGAAACTGCTTGAGGAACGCGGGATGCCGACGCAGCCACGCCGCGATTTCGTGGGCACCCAGTTTTTCCTGTATCTCGTTCATTGCTGCCATTCCCCTTCAAATACGAATGCTGCCGGTCCGGAC
>JBDTZK010000244.1:0-4305 GCA_040005195.1 Pseudoxanthomonas sp. | reverse complement strand
GGCCTGCTGCCGGCCATTGGCATCGCCGGTATGAACCGCGCGCTGTCGGCCAACGTGTTGGCCAAATCCGGCAAGGCGGTGGAAGTCGCCGGCGACGTGGACGTGTTGCTGCTGGACAAGACCGGCACCATCACCTTTGGTGATCGGCAGGCCACGGTGTTCCACCCATTGGCGGGCGTGGATGCTTCGCTGCTGCGCGAGGCGGCGATGCTTGCATCGCTTGCAGATCCTACCCCGGAAGGTAAATCCATCGTCAAACTGGCGCGGGAACAGGGCTGCACCACGCCCGAGCCCGAGCGAGCGAATTACCTGCAGTTCACCGCGCAAACGCGAATGTCCGGTGTCGACTTCGACAATGGTCGTTCGATCCGCAAGGGTGCGGGTGATGCGATCAAGCGTCATGTCGAGGCACATGGTAGCCTGCTGTCAAATGAACTTACCGCACGCATTGAGCAGGTCGCGCGCACCGGTGCCACACCGCTGGTAGTGAGCGAAGGCAAGCACGTGCTGGGCGTCGTCGAACTTTCCGACGTGGTCAAGCACGGCGTCAAGGAGAAATTTGCAAGGCTGCGCGCGATGGGCGTGCGCACGGTGATGATCACCGGCGACAACCCGCTCACCGCGGCGGCTATCGCTGCCGAGGCCGGCGTTGACGACTACATCGCTGAAGCCACCCCCGAAGACAAGCTGGCGCGCATTCGTCTTGAACAGTCAAAAGGCAGCCTGGTGGCGATGGTCGGTGACGGCACCAACGATGCCCCCGCGCTGGCGCAGGCCGACGTAGGCCTGGCGATGAACTCCGGCACGCAGGCGGCCAAGGAAGCCGGCAACATGGTCGACCTGGATTCGGACCCGGCCAAATTGCTGGCCGTGGTGGAAGTTGGCAAGCAGCAGCTGATCACGCGCGGCGCGCTCACCACCTTCTCGATCGCCAACGATGTCTCCAAGTATTTCGCGATCCTGCCGGCGTTGTTCGCCGCGGCGTTGCCCCAGATGGCGGCATTGAACGTGATGCACCTGTCCAGCCCGACCAACGCCGTGCTGGCCGCCCTGATCTTCAACGCGTTGATCATCCCGGCCCTGATTCCGCTGGCGTTACGCGGCGTACGTTTCAAGCCTGCTGGCGCCACCGCATTGCTTCGCCGGAACATGCTGATGTATGGCGTGGGCGGCGTGGTCCTGCCTTTCGTGGCCATCAAACTTATCGACATGGTGCTGGCAACGACGATAGGAAGTTAGTGGTCTTGTGAGGGTTGCTTCATGAGCGCCATCAACGGCGGCCAGCCGACTGCAAAAAAACCGCATTCTTTGCCGAACAAGAAAATATCCAGCATCGATGCCTGATTTCCCGCACCACCTTTCACCAGGAAGCTTCATATGAATATCCAGATCACTGTTGATGACCAAGGCAGCCTGCGCGCTCCCGTCGCTTTCGCGTTCGTGATCCTGCTCGGCATGGGTCTGCTGTACTCGCTGGCGGGTACCGCACTCGGCCGTGGCCTTTTTCCGCAACAGGCCACGGGCAGTATCGTGATGCACGCGGGCAAGGCCATCGGCTCATCGCTGATCGCACAACCCTTCACTGCGGCACGCTACTTCCAGCCGCGACCATCGGCCGCCGGCTACGACCCCATGTCCGCAGGCGGCAGCAACCAGGCGCGCAGTAATCCGGACCTGCGCAAGCGCATTGACGAAGCCACGTTGGCCGTCGCCAAGCGTGATGGCATCGCCGGGCAGGACGTACCGGGCGAACTGGTGACCCAATCGGGCGGCGGGCTGGATCCCGATATCAGCCCGGCGGGCGCACGGGTGCAGATCGAACGCGTATCCAGGGCGCGCGGACTGAAGCCTGCGGTCGTTGCCGCACTGGTGGCCGCCAATACGCAGGCGCCCCAGTTTGGTGTGTTGGGTCAGGCGCGCGTGAATGTCCTGCAACTCAATCTTGCGCTGGATGCTTCGGGGGCTGGCAAGTAATGAATCATCATTATCGAAAAGCGCAAGTGCGCTTCCACAGCATCCTTGGGTCAACCCAGCGACTTTGCTTGTGTAGTGCCTGCACCACCCAATGCGCACTTTTGCGAAGATGACGAGGGAAATGGAGTGACGGTCCAAGTGATGATCCGGGTGACGGCTATCGGCGCACAATGCCCCCATGAATGACCCCCGTACCCATCAGGCCGATGCACTGATCGGCGAACTTCGTCGCGAGGGTAGCGGGCAGCTGACGATTTTCCTGGGTGCCGCACCAGGCGTGGGCAAGACCTACGCCATGCTGTCGCGCGCGCGGGAGCTGAAGAAGCAGGGCATCGACGTGGTCGTGGGCATCGTCGAGACCCACGGGCGCAGCGAAACCGCCGCACTCATCGACGGACTGGAACTGCTGCCGCGTGCGCGCCTGCCCTATCGCGAACGCATATTCGAGGACATGGATCTGGACGCGGTGCTCGCGCGCAAGCCAGGCCTCGTGCTGGTTGACGAACTGGCGCACCGCAACGCCGCCGGCAGTCGCCATGAGCGTCGCTGGCAGGACGTGGTGGAACTGCTCGACGCCGGCATCGACGTCTACACCACGGTCAACGTCCAGCACCTGGAAAGTCTCAACGACGTGGTCTTTCGCATCACCGGCGTGCGCGTCAGCGAGACCGTGCCGGACGCCGTGTTCGACCGCCTGCGCGATATCGTGCTGGTGGACCTGCCACCACGAGAACTGATCGAACGCCTGCGCCAGGGCAAGGTGTATGTGCCCGACCAGGCCGCACAGGCGCTGCAGACCTTCTTCTCTCCCTCCAACCTGACCGCGTTGCGTGAACTGGCCATGCAGACCGCAGCCGACCGTGTCGACAGCGACCTGCGCGAGACCCAGGCTGCGCGCGGCATCTCCGGCATGAACGTGCGCCGCCGGGTGCTGGTCGCGATTGACGGGTTGGGGCAATCCGAATACATGGTGCGCGTGGCGCGCCGTCTGGCCGAACGACGCGATGCGCCGTGGACTGTGGTCACCGTGCAGGGCGGGGTGATCGGCGAAGTGCGCCAGCGTGAGCTGGACCAGGCATTCGCGCTGGCGCGGAAGCTCGGCGCGGACACGGAAGTGCTGCATGGCACCGGCATCGCTGATGCCTTGCTCGACCATGCCGGCCGCAATAGCGTCTCGGCCATCGTGCTGGGCCGAACACGTGAGCGGCCCGTGGCGCGCATGTTCAACCGCACACTGACCCAGCAGTTGCTGCAACGTGGTGCGCATTACGAGTTGACCATCGTCAATACGCCAGAGGCACGCGCGCGTTCACGGCGTGAATCACACGCGCCGCGATTGTCGTTCACCGGTTACGACACCGTGCTGGTACTGATGGCCACCGTGCTGGCGGTTGCGATCTCCTGGTTGTCCGAACGATGGGTGGGTCTGGATGATCTTTCCATGGTGTTTATTGTTGCGGTGGTGCTGGTGGCCGCACGCACGCGCATGACAGCAGCGGTGGTGACCGCCGTGCTGTGTTTCTTCGCCTACAACTTCTTCTTCATCGAGCCGCGCCTTACCCTGAATATCAGCGCACGACAGGGCGTGACCACAGTGTTCCTGTTCCTGGTGGCCGCGCTGGTGGCCGGACGCCTGGCGGCGAAACTGCGCATGCAGGTGGTATCGCTACGCGTGGCCAACATGCATGCCACTGCCCTGCAGGACCTGGGCCGGCAGTTGGCCATCGCTGCCGACCTGGGCCAGGTATTGTCGGCCGGACGTACTGCCTTGCAGGCGGCATTTGGTACGGCCGCCTGGGTGCGCATCGGTGAAGACACGTCAGTGACCGAAGGGGCCACGCTGGGCACCACGGACCTGGCAGCTGCCGACTGGTCGCAACGCCACGGTCAGGCCACCGGGCGTTACACCGATACGTTGTCCAGTGCTTCATGGTGGTTCCTGCCGTTGCGCAATGACCGTGACAGCCTGGGCGTGGCCGGCCTGCGTTTCGATGCGTCGTCATCGCGACTGGTCTTTGAGCAGCGCCGCCTGGCGGAAGCCATGGCCGATGACATCGGTCAGGCCGCGTTGCGCACGCGGCTCGTGTCCGATCTGGAAACTGCACGAGTCGGCAACGAGACCGAGCGCCTGCGCTCGGCTCTGCTGTCGTCTGTTTCGCATGACTTGCGCTCGCCGCTGTCGTCGATGATCGGTTCGGCGAGCAGCCTGGCCAATTATTCCGATGCCATGAGTGGTGAAGACCGCATCGATGTAGATCTCGCTCTGCGCGGGGTCTTTCGACTGGCAATCGGAGAGCTTCCCCGAGAGCGAGGTGATGTCGAGCGAGCCTT
>JBDTZK010000243.1:0-4320 GCA_040005195.1 Pseudoxanthomonas sp. | reverse complement strand
CATGGTGTGTACCGAGGCTTACCTGCACGGTGTGACCGGGCGTGGCGCGGCCCCAGATCCGGATGGGCTGATCGCGCTGGAGCACGGCGTGTTCCTGGAACATGGCATCGAGCAGTACGGTCTCGTGCCTCACCTGCGCGGCGACAACCGCGGCATGCAGCATGACGGCAGCCAGCAACCACTGGATCATGCGGCGAACCTGCAAGCGAACCGCTTTCATCGACCATCCCCAGGTGCAAACGGAAATTCCAGAGACTTGTAGTAATCGAGCGAATGCGGTGGCGACGCTGCACCTGCCGGCAAGGGTCGTCGCGACAGGCTCTGGAAATAGGCGATGCTGGCATCGCGCCACCACTGGGCCTCCCGTTCCTGGATGCCAAGGAAACTTTCTATCTCGGCATATCGCTCGACATCGACGAAGGGTGCGAGGTCTCGCCACGTGGCACGCATCTTCCGCACCGTGCCGACCCCACGCCCATAACGGAGCACCAGTTCGTCCCAGAGCGTCCGGCCGGAGCGCATGCGCTGGTCCCATGACACGTGGTGGAACCAGAGCAGAAAGTCTTCCGGCACCCGCTCCGCGTCGCCATATTGCTGTGCGAATGCGGGCGAGTACTGCGCAAGCGCATTGCTGCCCGTGCGGGTTCGATCAAACCCGATTCCGTTGCGGTCGGCGCGATGGTAATAGATCGATGTCCAGTCAGCCCGCGGACCGCCTTCCACCCAGGGCCCAGGGCCATAGTGGTGCCCACGCCCCATCACATGGTGCAAACCGAGAGGCGTCATGTAATCCACGGTGGCCTGTCGTGAAGCCATCATCATGTCCACTACCGGCACGACGAAGCGCGCGTCCGTGGAAAAAGTCATCTTGGCCCAGTCCTCGGCGATGCTGCGGGAACTACTCGTCGGTGCCCAGGCCAGACGTCCAAACGCATACCAGTTGGCCTGGTCAAAATGCGATCCACTCCAGTTGCGGTCGGTGCCGATATTGGCGACGCCCGCCATCCCGCTAAGCGCTTCGCTGACTGGCGCTGCCTGGAGACTATCCGCTACGATCGCGCCTCTTTGCCCAGTGAATGTTTCCGACTTGAGTGTCTCTTCGTACAACGGCCCCAGATAGACCAGGTGCGTAGCGAAGCCCAGGTATTCCTTGGTGATCTGGAACTCCATCATCAAAGGCGTCGCAGGCATCGCACCGAACAGCGGGTGGAAGGGTTCGCGCGGCTGGAAATCGATCGGCCCGTTCTTGACCTGCAACAGCACGTTCGAATTGAATTTTCCATCGAGCGGCACGAATTCGCTGTATGCCTGCTTGGCACGATCCTGCGGCTCCTCATGCGAGTAGACGAAGGCACGCCAGATCACGATGCCACCATGCGCCGCTATCGCTTCGGCAAGTAGATTCGCGCCCTGGGCATGGGTGCGACCGTAGTCCTGTGGCCCGGGCTGGCCTTCGGAATTGGCCTTGACCAGAAAGCCACCGAAATCGGGAATGTCGCGATAGATTTCGTCGGCCTTGTTCCGCCACCATCGCCGCACGCCGGGATCCATGGGGTCCGCAGTGGCCAGACCTCCTATCTCCATGGGAGCACTGAAACGTGCACTCAAAAAAACCCGTATCCCATAGGGACGCAGCACGCCGGCCAGGGCGGCCGTTTTCTGAAGGTAGGCGGGGCTCAGGCTCAGCGCATTGGCATTGACGTTGTTGAGCACCACGCCGTTGATGCCTATGGAGGCATTGGCGCGCGCATAGTCGGTATAGCGTGGGTCCAGGTAATCCGGCAGCTTGTGCCAATCCCAGATCGAGCCTCCGGCGTAACCGCGTTCGACATAACCATCCAGGTTGTCCCAGTGATCCAGCATGCGCAGCTTCAGGCGTGGCGCCTCACGCACATCCAATCGCTCAAGCGAATTCGCGGTCTGCACTAGTCGCAGGAAATGGAATGCACCGTAAAGCACGCCGATGTCTTCCGGTGCCGCGATCACGGTCACCTGCCGTCCGTCGATGCGCATGCTCCGGATCAGGTAGCCCTCGGGTCCCAGGCCACTCACATCCAGACCCAGTCCTGCCACCAGTGCCGAGGTACGTACGCTGCCGATGACGATGGCCCCGTCAAGGGTCACTGCGTTGGACAGTGGCAACGATGGCCCGCCCATCAACCCGCCCAGGCCTTCCTGCAGTTCCTTGCGTGCAAGCCCTGTTGTGGTACTGGCGTTGTCAGCATCTACGACCAGTTCGGAGGCGTGCGCGCGATATTTTTCGGCTTGGTCTGTCGCCAATGGCCGGTACCGCAACCACAGATCGTGTCCGTATTCCGCCAGAGCGCGCTCCATACCCATGACGGAAAGCAAAAGGAAAGCCAGTACCACCGCGATACCCGGCATTGGCCGCGACGCGAACCGGTGCCTGTCGCGCTTGCTGTTTGTCTGGTATGTATTCACAGGCGCGCCGCAGATAGCGGTACCATTCCTGCAGTCGTGTTGTTGGATCGGCACAGGACGATCTTGTTTCTCTCCAGGATCATGTCAGCCCCGCCCTCCGTTCGTGACCGTCCGCAACCCCAAGGTGCCCCCGTTGGAAAAACCAAAGAAGGCCGTCCGGCGAAAAGGTCGGGCAGTCACCATTGATGAAGTAGCCGTGCTCGCCGGGGTTTCCCCGATGACCGTATCGCGGGTGGTCAATAATCAAGGCAAGGTGCGGGACTCGACGCGTGAGAACGTCATGCGAGCGGTCAAGAAACTGGGTTACACACCGAATCTGGCGGCCAGTTCTTTGGCCGCGGCGCAGCACACCCGCATTGCGCTGATCTATACCAATCCCAGCTCGGCTTACCTGCATGAGCTGCTGGTCGGCGCCTTGAGCGGGGCTTCGCGCACGGCAGCGCAACTTGTGATCGACACGTGGGACGGCCTGAGTGCGAGCGAACAACGCAACGCGGCCCGCGTGCTGGCAAAAAGCGTGGCGGGTGTGATCCTGCCTCCTCCGCTTTGCGAGTCGAAGGCGGTGCTCAAGGAATTCGCCAGTGCCGGCGTTCACGTCGTATCGATCGCATCGGGACCTTTCAATCACGAAATCTCCTGCGTGCGCATTGACGACTTTCGCGCCAGCAAGGAGATGACCTCGCTGCTGATCGCGAAGGGCCATACCTGCATCGGTTACATCAAGGGCCATCCGCAACACACGGCCAGCACCCTTCGTCACGATGGGTTCCGGGCCGCACTGGCCGAAGCCGGCATCAAGGAAGATGAAACGCTGGTCGAGCAGGGCTACTTCACTTATCGCTCCGGCCTGGACGCCGGCGAAAAACTGCTTGCGCGGAACCCGGCCCCAACTGCGGTTTTCGCCAGCAACGACGACATGGCTGCAGCGGTAATCTCGGTGGCGCATCGCAAGGGACTGGACGTGCCGCGGGACCTTTCGGTAGTCGGGTTTGACGATACCTTCGCCGCAACTACGGTCTGGCCGGAGCTGACCACGATTCATCAGCCTGTTTCCGACATGGCTGATTCGGCGATCGACATCCTGCTGCGGACCATACGCAGCAAAGATCGCAGCACGCGCATGGTCGTCGATCATGTCGCTTCGTATCAGCTGGTTTTTCGCGACTCGGTTGCGCCGCCATTCAAGCGAAAGCGATCCGCGAAAACATGAAGCCGCCATCGTGCGCGGCGCCTGCACGATGGCCTTCGTGCGCCGCACGCGATGCCTGATGGCAGGTTGCCGTTGCTTCATGGCAACTCAGCCTTCCATCTGTTCCAGTTCCTTGCCCTTGGTTTCGTGGACGTACTTGAGTACGAAGAACACCGAGATCACCGCGGCCACGGTGTAGATGCCGTAGGCACCGGCCAGGCCGATGCTGGTCAACAGTACCGGGAAGGAAATGGTGATGAGGAAGTTCGAGGTCCACTGCGCCGCACCAGCCACGGCCAGTCCCGAACCGCGGATCTGGTTGGGGAACATCTCGCCCAGCATCACCCACATCACCGGGCCCCAGGACATGTTGAAGAACACCACGTAGACGTTGGCTGCGATCAGCGCCAGTACGCCCATCGAGTCGGACAGGGCCAACTTGCCGCCTGCATCCAGACCGGCGCTGGCGAACGCATAGGTGACCAGGGCCAGTGAGACCGCCATGCCCACCGAGCCGACCCACAGCAGCGGCTTGCGCCCCACCTTGTCCACCAGCATCAGTGACACGACGCAGGCCCCGATGCTGAGCGCGCCGGACAACACATTGATCAGCAATGCATCGTTCTCCGAGAACCCCACCGCCTGCCACAGCACCGCGCCGTAATAGAACACCACGTTGATACCGACCA
>JBDTZK010000242.1:0-4322 GCA_040005195.1 Pseudoxanthomonas sp. | reverse complement strand
CTGAATGAATCTGCATTGAGCATGTACACCGCGGAAGGATGCTTGCTCAAGACAAAGGGATATAAGGCAGCCACTCTCAAGATGAAGTCCAGATCCGACGGGCCAAGTGCAGCGCGATCCAGAAATCCGACACGCTCTAATACTTCCCGCCTGAACACGATACCCGTCCAAGCAGGCGCCATGCCGTGCATCATTGCCATAAGCCCTTCTGGAGGATTGAACACTCCCTCTCGCGACCACCGATCCACCCGACCATCCCAGATGGTTCCTCGCTCGTCCACGCTGAGCGTCATGCCCGCCCAGAACATCGCCTCCGGATGTTCGGCCAAGCTTGCCAAGGCTCTCTCGTGAAAGCCTGGCAACAAATAGTCATCGTCCGAGAGAATGGAAAAAAAAGGCGTATCAACACTGCGCACGGCAAAATCGAAATTCGCGGCGCTGCCAATATTGCTCGGATGACAGTGATAACTAACCTCGGGATGGCTCTGCGCAAGGTCGTGGACGATATCCGCCGTGCCATCACCTGAGCAATTGTCAAAAACGCAGACACGCAGATCGACCCCTTGCTGCTCCACGGCGCTGACTATGGCCCGTTGTAACAGTGCCGGTCTCCGGTAGGTCGGAATGATGGTGGTGATCGACGGAATCGTGGTTTCAGTCATTGCATGGGCGACCGGTCGAAGCAAAGAAGACCAACGTAACTTCCATCTTGCGGCGTGGTTGGATTAGAGGCGTGAGATTACTCGGGATGCGGGCGCGAACCGTCAAGTAGAGTGTGTACAACATCAGTCACTGTCAGGATCGAGCTGCAGAATTCTATTGTAGACATCTAAATAGGACGCGACACCCTTGTTTTCTCCAAAGTAATCGACCGCGCGCTGTCGACCAGCCTCGCCGAGTGAATTCCTCAAATTCCTGTTGTCCTTCAATTGCCAGGCATATCCAACCAAGAGCTCAATATCGTCGACGGGTGCAAGCAGTGCCGTCGTACCTTGCACGCACACCTCCGAAGTCCCTGAGCTATTGAAGCCCAATACAGGTAGGCCACACGCCATGGCCTCGAGGGCGACATATCCAAAGGCCTCATAACGAGTTGGCACAAGCGCCGCGTCGAACGATCGGTACAAAGAAGGCATGTGTGCTGGATCTGTCCGTGGCACGAACTTGATATTTGCTGGCCATTGTTCCCTCTTGAAACCCTCGCGCAATCCGCCCAGGCATTGAATCTCAAAAGTCGGCCCAAGCATGGAAGCGATGACAGGAATCAGATCTGCGCCTTTCCAACGAGACGGATTTCCTACGAATAGCAGCCTAAACGGTCTTGCCGAACGCTGCTCTGCGTCATCCTCTAACAATCTAAGAGCCGAAGGCGAAAATATCGACGTGTCCACCCAGTTGTGAATGACTGATATGGGCTTGGCAATGTCGGACCGCATTGCGATCGCGCAATACTCGCTGACAGCAACGATGGTATCAGCCGCCTGGTACGAATATCCGGCCCAACGTTCGCAACAAAGTTTGTGGTAGAGCATCTGAGGAATGCTGCGATACGGCGCGAAATCAGGATGGGCTACATATTGGTGCTCAGTGATAACTAGGGGTATACCTTCCCGTTTGAACGCAAAACCCTGCCAACTTCCCGCATGCACTATGTCGATGTCCACCGGAGCAACCACCCGCCTCAGACGCCACGGCATCAACTCGAACCGGTGATCGAACCATTGCAGCAAGGGCTCATGTCCAGCATTGAGAAGCGCTTTTTGCAGCCGCACGGCAAATACATCGGCGCCGCTGTTGGCGCGAATAGTCGGAAGCCAGATACGAAGTTTCCTGCGCACATCTCGCCCTGCTGTCACCGCCAAATCCGATATATCAAGGTTGGGATGACCTTTTGCCAGGGACGCAGCAGACTGTCGGGAATGGCCGATATCCAGCGTTTGACAGAAGATTGCGGATGCTCGATCTCAAACGTTTGACGCAATGCGTCGATGCAAAGGTTTTGATGCTTGAATTTCATATCGGTCAGAAAACGCTCCAACTGACCCATCTGCAGCGGCTCGCAATCATAGATGTGCCCTTTGCGCATCAAACGCAAAAAGGGCGTACGCCATGCGTGCGGCAACCAACTGAGAAAGGCGAGTTTGTAGTGCGGCTCGACAAGCATCCAGCGGTTTGGCACGGCCAAGTAACCCACACCATCCGGCCGCATTACACGGTGAAGCTCCGCCAGGTGCGCGCGTTGTGCCTGTTCGTCACCGACATGTTCGATGACGTGGTTGGTCAGCACAACGTCAAAGGATTCATCGGCGAAAGGTAGCTGCGTGTCTTTAACCGAGTGGTAGCGGTAGCCATCAAGGACCAGACGGTTGTCGTGTACATCAACCGCGTCCACCTCGCAGCGCAAGTTGGGGTGAGTTCCGAAATAGTGTGCGATGCCACCGGAACCGGTACCGACCTCCAGTATGCGCATCGGTTGTGGCCGACTGGCCAGATCGAGCAGGCGTTCGATTTTCAGGCCCTTGAGGCGCCGCGAATCCAGATCCAGCACCGCGTGCGGCTTGCGTCCGGTCGGTTCACCGATCGGCGCATCCACGCCGGTTTGCTGCTGACTGGACGTCTCGTCAACCACGTGCCGACTCCAGCAACTGGCGCAGGCGTTCGCCGAATACCGCCCAGGTTTTGCCGGCGGCGAACGTGCGGCAAGCGTCGACCTCTGTTTGAACGTCGATTCGCGAGAGCCGCTGGATAACCGCTTCGCTCAGGGCGATGTAATCGCCTGGTTTCACCAAGGTTCCCGTGACACCATTGCGCACTGCGTCGGATACGCCGCCGACCGCAAATGCGACTGTGGGCAGACCATGCGCTGCCGATTCAAGGGCCACCATGCCGAACCCTTCGACATCGCCCTGAAGTTCGAGCACTGGAAAAACATGCACATCAGCCGCCTGATAAGCGGCGCCAAGCGTCAACTCGTCACAGCGCCCAAGAAAACGCAGGCTGGATTCCACGCCCTTCCGTCGCGCGGCGGCGAGAATTCGCTCGCGCTCCGAGCCGGAGCCACCATGAAGCGCATCAACGGCTTCGTCTCCAATCACTACCAATAAAGCTTCGGGCTGCCGGGCCAGGATGGCTGGAAGCGCATTTTCAACGAACTCGGCAAGCCCTTTCCTACGGGTCAAACGGCCTACCGACAGGAGCAACGGGCGTTGTGAAAAATCATACCGCTCGCGCAGTACCTGCGCGGCGGCCACATCCGGAATCGGCAAGTCCGTTCCAGGATGGAGTACATGTATACGTTGCGAATCCACGCCGCGCACAGCGCCCAGTTGAGCGGTATGGCTGCTGTTGACCAGCGCGATGTCGCAACGACGAATAAAGGGCAGCCAGAGCCATTGATAAATGCGACTGGGGGCAACCAGATCGAGACCATGAAGATAGACGCCGACCTTGGCGCCAACGCACCTCGCGGCTAGCCAGGTCATCGGAGCAGTCAGTCCACTGCCAGCGAGAAGCCACTGGGGTCTGTATTGCAATGCGAGCTGCAACGTACGCCAGAGCGTCATGATCAGGAATACAGGTAGAGGCTTGATCTGGCTTTCGCTGACAATTGTCCCTGCGGGGACAAATCCATTGCATCCGGCGGGGCCGCACAAGGCGATCGCGTATGTGGGAAGCAACGCCTCCAGCAAATGCGCGTTGACCTTTTCCATGCCGCCCAGAAGCGGTGGGAAATTTCTTGTCACCAGCAACGCTACTGGCGGGCGAACACTATTTTCACGCATCTCGGCGATAAGTCAGCGCGGTGATCTGCTCCGAAACCAGGCCGATAAGGAAAACGATCACGGCCGCACTCCACATCAATGTGCTCATGTTCGTCAGCCTGCCTTCCAGGAAAAAAGTACGCGCGTAATTGATGCAGCCAAGCAGAAAGAACAATACGCTGGCCGGAACGAATAGTTTCAAAGGCGAGTAAAGCGTTGCTATCTTGAAGATGATCAGCAGGAAACACAGTCCGTCGCGGATCGGTTTGATGTGGCTTTTGCCGATGCGCTGCGCTGCTTTGATCGGCACATAGGCCACCGGATAGGCGCTGCGGAAGAACGCCATGGTGCTGGTGGTGGGGTAGGAAAATCCGTTCGGCAGCAGGTGCAGGAACTCCCGGAACTTGTCGGCGCGTACGGCCAGGAAACCCGAAGTGAGGTCAGCGATCTGGTGGCCGGTGATGTGTGTGGCGAGCCAGTTGTACAAGGTGTTGGCCACCCCGCGACCCACCCCAGCCTGGCTGCCCCAGTCGCGGGCACCGACCACCATGTCGTAGCCGT
>JBDTZK010000241.1:0-4323 GCA_040005195.1 Pseudoxanthomonas sp. | reverse complement strand
CCCTTACAACGCGGGCAGCTTCCCGTTCGCCGCCGTCGCACGCGCCGTCGCCATGGGCGAGCCGGCCGGCTTCGTGAAAGTGCTGGCACATGCCGAAACCGATCGCATCCTGGGCCTGCATCTGGTGGGCGTGGGCGTTTCCGAGCTGGTGCACGAAGGCGTCATTGCCATGGAGTTCAATGGTTCGGCCGACGACCTGGCCCGCATCTGTCATGCCCATCCAACGTTGTCCGAAGCCGTGCACGATGCGGCGATGTCGGTAGCGAAGCGGTCGATCCACAAGGTCAACTGACCACAACCAGCAGCAAACGGTAAAGGGGAAGGGCGAAGAAAAGCGTCCTTCCCTTTTTTGTTGGCACGCATTGCGCGCGCCCATCACTCTTGACGGCTCTCACCATGAAATCCATCTGCGTCTATTGCGGCTCCAATGCCGGCAACAAGCTGATCTACTCCGAACGCGCTGCTGCGCTGGGCGACCGGATCGCGAAGGAAGGACTGCGGCTGGTCTACGGTGGCGGCAATGTCGGCTTGATGGGGGTGGTGGCCAACGCGGTGCTGGAGGCTGGTGGACAGGTCACCGGCGTGATTCCCAAGCAACTCGCTGACTGGGAAGTGGCACATCGCTGGCTGACCGAGCTGGAAATCGTAGGATCCATGCATGAGCGCAAGGCGCGCATGTTCGACCTGTCCGATGGCTTCGTCACCCTGCCCGGCGGCTTCGGCACCATGGAAGAGATCTTCGAGATGCTGACCTGGCGCCAACTGGGAATCGGCAACAAGCCCTGTGCATTCCTGGATGTCGATGGTTTCTATGCGCCATTGATCGGCATGATCGACCGCATGGTGGAAGAACGCTTCCTGCATGCCGAGCAGCGCACCGACCTGTGGCATGGCGAGGATATCGCCGCGATGCTGGAGTGGATGCGTGACTATCGGCCGGCACAGGCTTCGAAGTGGATCGATGAGAAGCGGCGCGCGGCATTGAAATGAATTGCTAGCCAGAACACCGCCCTCACCTCGGTTTGATGCAACTCTCACCAACGTCGCCCCTGCCCTTCCCGGGATGACAAGGATTTCCCAATGACCATTCCCAGTACCTTTTCCGCGTTTCGTATTCACGACGACGCCAATGGCTACCGCGCCGGCATCGAATCCGTTTCCCTTGACGACCTCAATCCAGGCGAAGTGGTCATCAAGACCGAGTACTCCTCGGTCAACTTCAAGGACGCCCTCGCCGGCACAGGGCAAGGCAAGATCCTGCGCAAATTTCCTCTGGTGGGTGGTATCGATGTCGCCGGGCATGTGGTCGCTTCGACCGATGCGAACTTCAAGGAAGGCGATGCGGTGCTGGTAACCGGCAGCGGCCTGAGTGAAACGCGCGATGGTGGTTATTCGCAATACGCGCGACTGGATTCAAAGTGGGTCATCCCGTTGCCGCCAGGCCTGAGCCTGCGCGAAAGCATGATCCTGGGCACCGCAGGCTTCACTGCTGCGCTTGCCCTGTATCGGATGCTGGACAACCGCCAGACGCCGCAGCACGGACCACTTGCGGTGACCGGTGCCACCGGCGGCGTCGGTTCACTGGCTGTGGACATCTTCACCAGCGCCGGTTTTGAAGTGCATGCCGTCAGCGGCAAGGCTGACCAAGCCGATTATCTGAAGACCTTGGGTGCCACGCAGGTGCTGGGACGCGAGGTGCTGGCAACCCGGCGACCCATGGAGTCGGTGCGTTTTGGGGGTGGTCTGGACAATGTCGGCGGCGAGATGCTGACCAGCCTGCTGGCGCAAACCGCGCCTTACGGCAACGTGGCATCAGCCGGCCTGGTGGCAACGCACGATCTGCCCACCACGGTCATGCCTTTCATCATCCGCGGCGTGTCATTGCTTGGCGTAGCGTCGGCAGGCACGCCACGCGGCATACGGGACGATATCTGGCGGCATCTGGCCGACGACTGGAAGCCACGACATCTAAAGACGATCTGTACGCGTGAAACCACGCTGGACGGGCTTCCCGAGGTGTTCAACGGCATGCTGTCCGGCCAATCCTTCGGCCGCACCCTGGTCCGACTGGGATAAACGCGAACCCCGTCACGTCTACTGTTTCCACCCCATATTCAGCAGGCCCAAAGTCACATTACAATCGGCTTCGGGGAACCAATGGGGTAAAGCATGGCGCGCATCTTGATCGTCGACGATTCGCCTTCACAGCTGCTGGGCATCCAGCGGATCGTGGAAAAACTCGGTCACCAGTCCTTGACTGCTGAAGATGGCGCCGCGGGTGTCGAAGTCGCCAAACGAGAACTGCCCGACATGGTGCTGATGGATGTCGTCATGCCCAACCTCAACGGGTTCCAGGCCACGCGCACCTTGAGCCGTGAAGCCACCACCCGGCACATCCCGGTCATCCTGGTGACCACCAAGGACCAGGACACCGACCGCATGTGGGGTCTGCGTCAGGGCGCGAAAGCCTACCTGACCAAGCCGTTCTCGGAAGACGAACTGGCTGAAGTGATCGAACGCATTTTCAGCACCACAGAGATTCCGCCTTCAACCGCAGCCTGATTCCCGAACCAGTGCATCACTGGAACGACATGCACTACTACGCGTCGTTCTGTTTTTCCTCGAACGCCTCGGCCAGCATTCTGTAAGCGGTCTGTTGGCGTTCGCTGACTGCCTTGGGCGCGGTGATTTCCAGCTCGACGATCTGGTCGCCTGCGGGAGCACCGGGCAATCCGCGCCCGCGCAAGCGCAACTTGCGACCCGCGTCCGAGTCGGCAGGAATCTTCAACTCCACCGGGCCACCCAATGTAGGCACGCTCATCGTGGCACCCAATGCCGCCTGCCACGGCGCCACCGGCAGCACATGGATGATGTTGCGGCCATCCAGCTCGAACTGCGGATGGGGGGCATATTCCACTTCCAGCATCAGATTGCCCCCTCCCTCGCCCTGACCCGACAGGCGAATCACCTGGCCCGGCCGCACGCCCTTGGGCACGCGCACGTCCAATTGCCGGCCATTGAGACCCAGGCGCACGCTGCCGCCCTCATAGATCGCCTGCAGTGGCACCGATACCTTGGCGCGCGTGTCACCGGGTGGACGCGGTCGCCGCGGACCCGCTGACGGACCTGCCTGCGCACGTCGCCCGAACAGGCCTTCAAAAAAGTCGCTGAACCCTGCTGGACCCGCGCCATCACTGCCGAACCCCTGTTCGAAGTCGAAGTTATGGCCGCCAGCACCACCGCGCCCGAAATCCGCGGGCGGGCGAAACTCCTCACCGGGCCGGTAACCCTGCGCGCGGAGCTGGTCGTAGGTTTTGCGTTTCTGCGGGTCGCGCAAGGCCTCGTAGGCTTCGTTGACGGCCTTGAACTTGTCCTCGGCACCAGCTTCTTTGCTGACGTCAGGGTGGTACTTGCGCGCCATACGACGGTAGGCGGTCTTGATCTCCGCATCACCGGCGGTCGGCTCCACGCCGAGCACCTGGTAGTAATCATTGAACTGCATTGCTTTACTCTCGAACAATCGGCCCGCAGTCCTGCGACTACGGGCCGATTCTACTGACTGCGGGGCATGCCGTGTTTCGCGCCCGCCACCATCAGGCTTTACTGCATGGACGGTTCACCCACCTGGATGCGACGCTGAGTCGACTGGGCCTTCTTGGGAATGCTGATTTCCAGCACACCGTTGCTGCCACTGGCGACGATACCTTCGGCATCGGCACTGTCCGGCAAGGCGAATTCGCGATGGAACGCACCCTGGCGACGCTCATTACGCGAATACTTCTCACCCTCTGTGACCACCGGGTTGGTGCGCTCGCCGCGGATGCTCAGCACACCCTTGTCCATCTGGATCTCGATGGCGTCTGCGGCAATGCCCGGCAAATCGGCCAGGATCACGAAACGGCTTGCCTCTTCGCGTACATCCACGCGCGGGACCCACTGAACTTCGGCCGGTGCGTTGGCGGCACCCTTGTCGAAGAAATGTTCAAACAACTGGTTGATCTGCTGCTGGCGCGCAACCTGGCGCGGCCACTGGTGGTAACGAACGACATTCATGCTGGAACTCCTGGACTGTATTTCCCGGTAAGGAGCGGCACCTGGCCGCCATGCACAAGAGATAGGCGTTCTGTCGCTGGTTTCAAGACCCGTTGACGCGGCCTTACCATACCCCCGCCTACCCTTCATTCATTCAAAAGGACCTTCCCATGACTACCATCCAGATCGGCGACGTGATTCCCGAGACCACCCTCAAGCGCATACGTGAGGGCGTGGAGACCGTCGACACGCCAACCTTGTTCCTCGGCCACAAGGCCGTGCTGTTCGCGG
>JBDTZK010000240.1:0-4323 GCA_040005195.1 Pseudoxanthomonas sp. | reverse complement strand
AGCCGACGTTATTGAAGTTGTTGGACTGGATGAGGTAAGTCGGCGCAGTGAAGATGCCGCCGAGGTAACTGGCCCCGCCGCCCAACGCGGTGGCAAGCGGATAGAGCTGCGACAGGTTGACTGCGTCGGTGTCTTCGGTGCCTGCATCCAGATTGGCCAGTTGCCGCTGCACGTCGGCATTACCGATGGAGACCACGCCCTCGCGATCGGCGACGGCGCCCGCTCCGATCGCGGTGCTATCCGCCGCGCCCGCGTAGGCACCTGCGCCAATCGCAGTCGCATTGGTGGCGATTGCCGACGCGCCATAGGAGTCACCGGCACCCATCACCCCATCCCTATCCCTGTCGTAGGCGGTGCCGATCGCGACGCTGTAGGTCCCGCTGGCCGTGCTGCGGTATCCCATCGCGATGCTGCCCACCTGGGAGGCGATATTCTGCACGCCCATGGCAATGCTGTTGGTCGCGGTCGCGCTGTTGGCGACGCCGAATGCCGCACTGCTGGGTCGGGATCCGAAGTCGAGGATGCTGCCGCCATTGACGACGTTGTCGATGCCGACGGCGACGTTGTTGCCATTGAAGCCGACGTAATTGTCCGAAGTGGTGCTGTTGCCGGTGCCGAATGCAACGTCATAGGAACCGAGCGCAGTGTTGTTATAGCCGAACGTACTGCTCTGCCTACCGTTGGCTTCGTTGTGCTGGCCGAAGGCACTGGCCTCGGTGCCGCTTGCAATATTGGTGTTGCCGAAGGCTGCGGCGTCGCCGGTGGAAGCGACGTTGTGATATCCGAAGGCATTGCTGCGAGAGCCGGTTGCCTCGTTGGAATTGCCGACGACGGTCGCCCCGTTGGCCGAAACCAGATTGGCGTAGCCGAAGGCGCTTGCCTGCGCGATAGCCGCTTCGTTGCCGTTGACCGCGCCGTCTTCCACCACGCCGATCACGCGGTTGCGGCTTCCGACCGCCGTGGATTCGTTGGCTGCCTGCAGCACATTGAAGAAGCCGCTCGCCGAACTGTTTAAACCAATGATGCGGTTCTGCACGCCGAAAGCGCTGTCATAGCCGCCGTAGACCTGGTTGCGGTTGCCGCTGGCAGTGTTCTCCTGCCCTCTGATGTCCAGCCCGTAGTACTGGATGTAACCAGATAAAAGGTTGTTCCAACCGCTGGCGGAACTGAAACGCGTATAGACCTCGTTGCTCACGCCGAAAGCCATTGCGGTCGCACTGTCTCCCACTTCTACGTGGTTGGCCAGGCCGCAGGCAATTGCGCCGGACTCGGGAAATATGTTGGCGGTGCCGAATCCGGCGCCATCGTCCCGGAGCATGACGCACTGGCCGCCGGCGTATGCAATGGGAGAGAAAGTGGCTGAGAGCGCAATAGCGGTCGCTAGGGATACGCGATTAATCATGGAGTTCTCCTGTCTGGGTAAGCCGGAATGGTCCGGCTATAAGGAGAGATCGCAGTACGGCGCGGTTCACTGACATCAACTGCAGAAATACCGCATTCAAGTCAGCAATACCCCGCCCCGGTGTGTGGATAAGTCAGGCCTGAAACCCATGCAGGGCTGCCTGTCGGCACAGAAAATTAGTCGCCCGAACCCGCTTTTTTACGCTGAAGGTCCCTGGGCCGTTCCACCGGTTCGACCGGGGTCAACTTCTTCCTCGGCAGCCTGGGCGCGCGAAAATCGGGCTGGGTCGTGATGGGCGGCAACTTGTCGACCAGGCAACCACTCATGACGTAGTCACCGGTCAGCGCCTGGTCGTAGCCGCTGTTGCGATAGGCGACGAACTTGATCCGGGTACCACGATCTGCGTACAGCGCACCGTCCTTCGAGGCGCTGTAGACCACCGCGCCGTTCTCCAGTCGCATGTCATACCAATCGTCTGTACCCGATGCGGTCAGCGAAAGGTTGCCTGCAGACAGGACCGCGCCGCGCAATGTCGCCTTGACCCGTCGGATCTCCAGGAACTTGTTGGCGGGAATGAAGTCCGAAGACGCGCTGCCACCGCTGTAATTGACCTGCATTACGTACGTGCCCTTGCTTTCGAAGGGCTGCACGCAGTTCAGGGCCTGCATGGGCACACCGCCAGGATGGATCTTGTCGCTCACCCTTTCATTTAATTCACGGCGGTCCGGCGGAGCGCCCCAAGCGATAGCGCAGGTGCACAACGACATCAGAAGGAAAACATGTCGGGTAAGGATTGTTTTTCTTTTCATGGGTTATTTCCTTGTATGCAGTCTTCTGTAAAATCAAGAAAGCGACCCGAAAACATTGCTTCGGATCGCTTCCAATGGACAAGCAGGATGCGAAGGCTAGAGATCCACGCCGAAGCCTACACCGGCCGACTTCTCGCTGCCGCTGAACGCACCGCCCAGTGAGAACGACGCACGCGTGCCGACACGTTTGGCATAACCCACCGACAATGCGCGTTCGCCCCCCTGGAACCCGACACCGGCGGCGATGCGGCCGCGCGGGCTTTGCGAACCCGATGCATTCATCGCCATGTTCAACATCGCGCTGCTCATGGACCCCTGCTTGTCGATGCGGCGATCCTGCTGGGTGAAGCGACGGTCCACTTCGCCACGGAACGTGTCGAAGCTGTCGGTGAGGCTGGTGAGTTCTGCGAAACGGGTATCGGTGTACGTATTAGCCGCAGTAAGTGTTTCCGTTGCGGTGTTGTCGGTGTAGTTGTTGGCAGCCGTCAATGTTTCGGCGTCACCCGCTTCCATCTGCCCCAGGTTCACCGCATCGGTGGCCTCCACTGCATCGGCGACATTGGCGATGCGCGTGCCATCGGCGCCTGCCATCGTCAGCACATCACGCGTGTCGCTGTCGTAAGTCACGCTACGCGGGCCGCCGCCGGCAGGACCCTCGGGGCCGGTGGGACCGGTGGGACCTTGCGAGCCACCCAGCGACTGCAGCCAATCACCCTCGGTGCCTGCGAAGCCGTTGTTCACCGCAAGCTCGTACGCGCTGTAGCCGCGTTCGCCCTGGATTCCCCCCGCATTGACGATGCGCTGGTTGATATCGGTCAGCGCACTATCCACTGCAGAAAAGGCGGAGCCGACGTTATTGAAGTTGTTGGACTGGATGAGGTAAGTCGGCGCAGTGAAGATACCGCCGAGATAACTGGCGCCGCCACCCAACGCGGTCGCAAGCGGGTAGAGCTGCGACAGATTCACCGCATCGGTGTCCTGGGTACCGGCTGCCAGGTTCACCAGCTGTCGCTGAACCGTGCTGCTTCCGATGGAAACGCTGTAGTTGCGATCAGCCACCGCGCTGGTGCCCAGGGCGACCGATTGCAATGCAGTGGCGCTGGACAGCGCGCCGATTGCCGTGCTGGTGAATCCACCGTCGCCTGCATGGGCGCCCGAACCCACCGCCACCGAGAGGAAGCTGGTCGCCTGTGCCAGCGACCCCAGTGCGACCGACGCGATGCCACTGGCATTGCTGCCCTTGCCGAATGCGCTGGCGGAGAGCCCGTTGGCGGTGGCCTGCATGCCGAAGGCCACCGCGTTGCCTGCAGCGCTGGCGTCGGTACCCACGGCAGTGGCGTTGTCTCCACTGGTTCGCGAGGCAACACCGACGGCGGTGGCGCGCGTGAATTCCGCCTGTGCATCGCGGCCAAGCGCCGTGGTGTATTCGCCGGTCGCCCGTGCACCCTGGCCCACTGCAGTGGCCCAGAACTTCGTCGCCTGCGCCTGGGTGCCGACCGCCGTGGTGAAGGCGCTATCGGCGTACGCGCCCGCACCGATGGCAGTTGCGTTTTCACTGAGCGCACGTGCGAACTGGCCCAAGGCAGTGCTGTAGTTGCCGTTGGCCTCGCTGATGTAACCGAGCGAGGTGCTGCCGATGCCAAGTGCGGTGGCTGCATTGCCCACCGCCACGCTGTTCTCGCCACTTGCGGTGGCCGTATCGCCCAGCGCCGTGCTGTTCGCAGCCAGTGCCTTGGCGAAGCCCCCAAGGGCAATCGCGTTGTTACCGTCGGTCTTGGCTTCGCGCCCGATCGAGATCGAGTCGTTTCCGTTGGCCTCGGCAAAATAGCCGATGGCCACGCCGCCATCGGCTCCATAAGTGTCAGCGCTTGTGCCAACAGCGACGGAGTTGTGTGCTCCCGCGCGCACCGAAGTGCCTATCCCGGTGCTGTTTGCGCCTGTCGCGAATGCGTCGAAGCCGAGCGCGACGCTGTTGTCGCCGCCCCAGTACGCATTTTCACCACACGCAAAGGCCTGGAAGCCCGGTGACTGCGGCGCATAGATGCCTTCCAGACCATCCATGTCGCACTCCCAACCGGCCCAGGCGGGTGCGGAAAGAGAAGCAGCCAGTAA
>JBDTZK010000005.1:0-14684 GCA_040005195.1 Pseudoxanthomonas sp. | reverse complement strand
GGCTGACCGAAAGCTATCTGTTCCTGCTGTACTCGATTGCGATGGGGCTGGCGATGGCGGTCACGGCCGTCGTTGCCAGGCGCATTGGTGAACACAAGCACGAGGAGGCCGCAGTCACTGCAGTGCAGGCCATCCTGATCGCGATGCTGGTGTCGTTGCCGTTCGCAGTGGTGGGCATCGTCTGGGCGCAGGACCTGCTGCGCCTCATGGGTGCCGACGCGTGGACCCTGGAACACGGCTATCGCTACATGCAATGGATGTTGGGCGGCAACGTGGTGATCATGCTGCTGTTCGTGATCAACGCGATCTTCCGTGGTGCCGGCGATGCGGCCATCGCCATGCGCGTGCTGTGGGTGGCCAATGGCCTGAACATCGTGCTTGACCCGATCCTGATCTTCGGTTTCGGCCCCATCCCGGCCATGGGCGTCGAGGGTGCCGCCATCGCCACCATCATCGGTCGCGGCGCGGGCGTGCTGATGCAGTTGTGGATCCTGTTCCGCGGCGGCAAGCACATCCGGGTGGTGGCCTCGCAACTGGCCTGGCACGGCGCGATCCTGTGGAATATCGTGCGCACCTCATTGGGCGGCATTGGCCAGATGGTCGTGGCGATGACGTCGTGGATCTTCCTGATGCGCATCCTGGCCAGCATCGGCAGCGAAGCGGTCGCCGGCGCAACCATCGCCATCCGCATCATGATGTTCACGCTGATGCCGGCCTGGGGCATGTCGAATGCGGCCGCCACGCTGGTCGGGCAGAACCTGGGTGCTGGCGAGCCGGGCCGCGCCGAGGCCTCGGTGTGGCGTATCGGCTGGTACAACATGGTCTTCACCTTGGCCGTGTCAGTGCTGTTCTTCCTGTTTCACGACCGGCTGGTCGCAATCTTCACCGACGACGCCGAGGTGATCGCCATCGGTGGGGAATGGCTGCGGATCCTGTCGTATTCGTACTTCGTCTACGGCTGGTGGATGGTGGCGGTGCAGGCGTTCAACGGCGCCGGCGATACGCTCACGCCCACCAAGATCAACGTGGTGTTCTTCTGGCTGATCCAGATCCCGCTATCGTACTGGCTGGCGATCCACTTGGGCTGGCAACACACCGGCGTGTTCTGGGGCGTGTTCGTGTCCGAGACCTCGGTCGGTTTGTTCACGCTATGGCTGTTCTCGCGTGGCAGGTGGAAGACTGCCACGGTGTAGGGAAAGGTATAAGGACACGCTTCAATCTCCATACGAAGCATCTCCCATGCCTTTGGTCGCTTGCGCTGACAGCGATCAGCACCCGAACATGCACCGGTTGCCCTCGCGGATTTGCCGATGACCCCGTTCACCACGCTGGAGTTTGCCGCACAATCAATCACGGTCGGGATCACCGCCTTGACTGCAGCGCTGGCGCTTCGCACCGGTACGCGTACCAGCCGCCTGCTCGCCGCATTCTTCGGGACGCTCGGCCTGTCGATGTTCGCCAGTGCCGTACTCACCGGTTGGCAGGATTGGCTTCCGGATCCCGCCGTTCGCTGGCTGCAGGTGATCAATGTCGTTCCGGTCTATCTCACCGGCCCGTTGCTGTACGCGTATGCTTCAAGCCTGCTGCCTGGCATTGCCGCCCGACGGCAAGGCATGGTGGTCTGGCATTTCCTGCCGGGCGTTCTGGTGGCGGTGTTCATGCTCGCGCTTGCGATCTGGCCCACGCTCAGCACGTCGCGTCCTGGTGACGCGATGTTGCAGGTGATCGTCCATGCCTGGGTCGCCATTACGGTGCCCTACCTCGCGTTTTCCGCCTGGCGGCTGCGCGATGCGCCGCGCCGTCTTGAAGACGTTTCCGCAGACGAGGCGAGCTTACGCATCACCTGGCTTCGCCATCTGATCACGGTGATTGCGGTGTTGTGGCTGATCGTTGGCCTGGAACGGATCATCGTCGAACTCAGCGCCCGAACCTGGCAATGGCCCGGCGCCGTACTCGCTGTGGTCATGATCGTGGTCACGTATCTGCTCGCATGGGGCGGACTGCGCCTTGGCGTGCTGATCCCGCCAGCATTGCTCGACCAGCAGGTTGCGCCGGCCGATCAAACAGACCAAATCGATCCGGCCGCTCGCTACGCGCGTTCGGGCCTGAGCGAATCAGACCGTGCCCAGATCGCGGCCGATCTCAGCAGACTCATGCGCGAACAACGCCTGCACCGCGATGGCGAGCTGGACCTGAAGCGGCTCAGCGAACTTAGCGGCTGGTCGCCGAATTACATTTCCCAGGCGTTGAACCAGCAGCTTGACCAGAACTTCTTCGAGTTCGTCAACGGCTTCCGCATCGCCGACGCAGGACATTGCCTGACCGATCCAGCTGATCAGCGTTCCGTTCTGGATATCGGCCTGGCCTGCGGCTTTGGCAGCAAGTCGACCTTCAATACGGTCTTCAAACGCATGACCGGCCTAACGCCCACGGCGTTCCGCCGCCGTGCGATGACGTCCGATCCGGCAGGATCGAACGATCCGGTCGTCTGATCCCACCGGCTCGGGCGCCGGCAGCCCGAGTCACTGCGAGCCTGCGTCCTTGGTCGGCACAACGGGTGCCTGCGTCGAGGAATGCCATGCACAAGCTGCCCATGCACAAGCTTCCTGTTCTGCTGTTGCTGTTGGCCACCGTGACCGCGCACGCGGCGGGTGCGCGCGAGGATCAAGTGCTGCTGCAAGGCAATAGCGCCGGCAAGCAGATCGTCACGGCTGCGGGTGCCGACCGGACTCGCGTCGAATACAGCTACAACGACCGCGGCCGCGGTGACGAAATAGAAGCGCAGTGGCGCCTGGACGGCAATGGGCTGCTGATCGACTACCAGGCGCAAGGCAAGAACTACACGAAGGCCAAGGTAGACGAGACATTTTCGCTGCACGACGGCAGGGCGCGCTGGAAGAATTCCAGCGAGCAAGGCGACCGGACGCTGGACGCCCCTGCCTTCTTCATGCCGATCTCGGCGCCGCCGGAGATCCAGGGCGTCCTGGCCCGCGCCTTGCTGAAGGCGCCGGGACAGCGTCTGGCCTTGTTGCCGTCCGGTGAGGCGCACGTGGAAAGCGCCGGCACGCTTCGCGTCGACAGCCAGGGCGGGCCTGTCGAATTGAGCCACTACCGCATCAGCGGACTGGGCTTCACGCCCTCATCGGTTTGGTTGCATGCCGATGGCCGCACCGCAGCCGTCACTTATGCATCGGGCTGGGTCGCTGTCCTGCCGAAGGCGCTCGAAGCCAGCCTGCCCGCAATCGTCGCCGCTCAGGAGCGCGCCGACGCCGAGTGGTCGGCCAGGCTCGCGCGCGATCTCACGCATCAGCCGAAGGGACCGCTGCTGATCCGCAATGCACGCGTGTTCGATCCGCGCGATCTCGCCGCCACACCAGGCACCAGCGTTCTCATCGAGGGCGAACGCATCATCCGTGTTGCCGCCGATGCAATGATCGAGACCCCCGCCAACGCCGAAGTCATCGATGCCGGCGGCCGTTTCCTGCTGCCGGGATTGTGGGATGTGCACAAGCACTACTCCGAAGCCGATGGCCCGCTCGATATCGCGGGGGGCGTCACCAGTAGCCGTGACCTTGCCAACAACACCGACAACTTCATCGAGCGGGTCAAGCGGTTCGACGCCGGCACCGAAATCGGCCCACGGGTCTTGATGGCCGGCTTCATCGACGGGCCCGGACCCTACGCCGGGCCGACCAAGATGCTGGTCAGTACGCCCGAGGAGGCGCGCAAGGCGGTCGACTGGTACGCCGACCATGGCTATGTGCAGATCAAGACCTATTCCTCGCTGAAGCCCGAGCTGTTTCCGGTGATCGCAGACCGTGCGCACGCACGCGGAATGCGCGTCAGCGGCCATGTGCCCGCCTTCGTCTCGGCACGACAGTTCGTCGAGGGCGGCGCCGACGAAATCCAGCACATCAATTTCATCTTCCTCAATTTCATGTATCCGCGCGTGCAGGAGACCCGCAACATGAAGCGGCTGACAGAGATCGGCGAACATGCCTTCGAGTACACGCCGGACCTGCCGGAGGTACGCGACTTCATCGCGTTCCTGAAACGTCATCACACCGTTGTCGACCCTACCCTGGCGGTGTTCGAGGATTTGTCCGGCGACCCCGATGACCCGGTGCCGCCGGGCCTGCACCCGATCGCTGCCCGGTTGCCGCCCCAGGTCCAGCGCAATTTCGGCTTCGGCGCACTGCCCGTGCCGAAGGGTCACGAGGAAGCCTACGCCAAGGCCTTTCCTGCATTGATGCGCATGGTGAAGGCACTTCACGATGGCGGCGTCACGCTGATGCCCGGCACCGATGGGCTTGCCGGCTATCTGCTGCACGCGGAACTCGAAATCTATGCCCGCGCCGGCATTCCCAATGCGGAAGTGCTGCGCCTGGCGACCCTGACGCCGGCCCAGGTCATGGGCGTGGACAAGGATCGCGGCGTGATCGCGCCGGGCAAGCTCGCCGACATGGTGCTGATCGACGGCGATCCGCTCAGCGACATGCGCGATATCCGCAAGGTGGACGTGGTCGTCAAGGGCGGCAAGGTTTTCGATCCGGCAGCAATCGAACAGGCACTCGGCATCCAGCCGCGCAAGCCGGTGCAGAACCGATGAGCATTCCCGCCGACGTCATCACCCACGATGCCCCCGCAACCGAGCGGTCGCGGCGGCGCTTTCTTGGCGCCTGCGCGCTCGGTGCCGCCGGTGCCGTGCTGGTGCCTACGCTGGCAGGTGCCGCCGCGCCCGCGGCGACCACCCGCTCGCAGTGGTCGGGCTACCGGCGCGCCACGGTTATCGATACGCTCAACGGGGGCCCACTCGATCCCAAGTCCGACAGCGAATACGCCCCACTGAATGCACGTGCCCTGGCCGATGCACGGGCGTCGGGGCTGACCGCGTGCAATGTCACGGTCAGTGGGGTCGGCAGCTACATCAACGACTACGCGTTGACGATGCGCGCCATCGCCTACTGGAACGGACAACGTGCACTCCACGGCGAAGCGCTGAGCCTGGTGCGTACAGGTGCGGACCTGGTCGAGGCCAAGCGCAGCGGACGCCTCGGCCTGATCTATGGCTTCCAGGATTCGACACCGTTCGGCGAGGATCTAGAGCGCTTTGAGACCTTCCACGGTCTTGGGGTGCGCATCTACCAACTGACCTACAACCGGCGCAATCTGGTTGGCGACGGCTGCCTGGAAGCCGCCAATGCCGGGCTCAGTCAATTCGGTCGCGAGCTGATCGAGAAATTCGACACCGGTCGTGCACTGATTGATCTCTCGCATAGCGGCCAGCGCACCGCACTGGAAGCAATCGCTGCGTCCAGGCATCCGGTCACCATCAGTCATACCGGCTGCGCCGCCCTCGTCGACCGTCCACGCAACAAGACCGACGAAGAGCTGCGCCGGCTCGCTGAACGTGGCGGTGTCGCGGGCATCTACCTGATGCCATTCCTGCGCAAGGAGGGACAGCCGACGGCCGAAGATCTGATTCGGCATATCGAACACGCGATCGACGTCTGCGGTGAAGAACACGTCAGCCTGGGTTCCGACGGCATCATCTCGGCGATCGATCTGACGCCGGAATACCATCAGGCGTTCCGTGCGTTCGTCGAAGAGCGCATCAAGCGCGGCATCGCCGCACCGGGCGAAAGCGTGGACGTGGTCAACTTCCTGCCCGACCTCAATCAACCTGATCGCTTCGACCGGATTGCCTTTCTGTTGTCCAAGCGAGGGCATCGCGATGCGCGCATCGAGAAGATCCTGGGGGGCAACTTCGCGCGCCTATTTACAGACGTATGCGGGTGATGGGGTGCTGCTAGAAAAGATCAGAGAACAGTAGCGGTATTCGCCTGATTCTTGCGAAAGTAAGAAAGTGCGCGGCGATTGAGGTGTGGGGGTTGTTGGCGATGCTGATTACGGGCCGCAGGGGCGGCGCCGGTTCGGCGTGGTGATCCAGGCTATGGCTCGCATCTGGATCGGGATAACGACGTGATTGGGTGTGAACCTTACCGGGGTCGTTGAGCAGAGCGATGGGTAGGCCAGCTTCGCCGTTGGAAAGCCGCTGCGCTCAACCCTTCCTACGGAGCCTCTGACACCTGTTGTGGATGTTTGCTCTGGCCCCTTTGTTGACTAAGCCTTTTGCAGTTGCGCGCGCCGCATTCCAGGTGCGCGTCCGTAGCTGAGGCTGCGCCACAGCCATTCCACCGGTCCGTAGCGGAACCAATGCAGCCAGGCATGGCTGAAGGCCACCAGCAACATGAAAATTGCGATCGCAAGCAGGTTCATGCTGGTCATGGACAGCTTTCCCATCCAGCCCAGGCCGTAGCCATGGAATGCGAGTGCGCCCAGGATGCCCGAGGCCAGGTAGTTAGTGAGCGCCATGCGCCCGGCCGGTGCCAGCAGTCGCACCAGCCATTGCGCACGATGTTGCAACAGCAGCGCGCTGATCGCGATGTAAGCGAACGCCATCAGCGGCAAGCCCAGGTAGGACGCCGACACCAGAGCGGCCAGCGGCATACCCGGCTCCCAGCCAAAAGACTCACTGGCATGCAGCGCACTGAGGACAAAACCAATCGGCAGCGCGACCCAGGCCACGCGACGCAGCAGCTGACGATGCCGTGCCACATCGAACAGGATGCCGCGGCGGGCAATCACCAGGCCCAGCAGGAACAGGCCCAGCACACCGAGCACGTAAACCACTTTGTAGGCGATGTCCGATGCCCATATCTGCACCAGCACGAAGACATTAGCCGCCATCACTGCGGGACCGTAGTCTGGTTGCTGGAAGGCGGCCAGCGCGGCATTGGAGTTGGTTTCCGCCTCGGCCTGGCTCATCGCCACCGGCAGCGCGCCGAAGACCAGTTGCAGTAGCCCGTGCAGCACGGGTACGCCAAACACCAGCAGGATCGCGGCGATGAGCAGGCGACGGTCGGACCAGTGCCGGAAAAGCAGCAGCGATGCGCCGACGATTGCATAGGTCGCCAGAATGTCGCCCCAGAACAGGAACACCTGGTTGATCACTCCAAACAGCAGCAGCACGGCCATGCGCCGCAGGAAGAACAGGTTGAATCCGGTTCCGGCTGCTTCGGCCCGCTGCAGCATCACCCCGAAGCCGATGCCGAACAGCAGCGCGAAACAGGAACGCGCCTTGCCCTGCAACAGCACCAGGTCGGCAGTGCCGAAGATCATGTCGGGCAGGTTGGCGTTGGCCATGATCTGCGGGGCCATGAACATCATCACCATGCTGGTGATGTTCATTACGATGACGCCAAACAGCGCCAGCGCCCGCAAGGTATCGACCAGGGCAAAGCGACCTGTCAGTGGCAGCGGGCCCGCCGGGGCATCCAGCAAATTGGTGTCGGCAGTGATGCTCATTCGTGTCCTGTCTGCGTGGCTACTCAAGGTTCAACGCGCGGGGCGACGGCTAAAGGCCATCCCGACATGACGGCCGGCGGGAATGCCGACCGTCGCGATGGATCCGGTGTCCTCGACGGATGACAGCAACTACAACTTCCACGGCAACAACAAGCGCCTGTCATTGACCGAGTTCAACGGCGGCCTGGATCACTTCCACAGGTTCATCAAAGCACTTGCCGGCGCGGGCGGCCGATGAGTAAACCTCAAGGTCAGGTTCATTATCGTGGTCGACGCCGCCATCCTGGCGTCGGGTTTGACCACGAAGGCGACACGGCGGTGCCAGGGCGCCCGTCAAGCAGCCTTGACATGTTTGATACGCCGCGGGGCGCATTCTTGAGCCTTGCCCGTGCCGACAGGCCACGCGCGCCTTTGCCAGCCAAGCTCCATCCGCCAGCCAGGAAGAATGCCCATGCCCCCTTTGTCCCTTCGCGAACTATTGAAGGCGGGCGCCGCGTCCGCCGGCGCCGTCGCCATGCCGGGCATGGCCCAGACCGCCAACGCGGTGTCGACGCACGCGCAAGCCCGCGCGCCGGTCAGCCAGCGCGTCACCCTGGAGGTCAACGGCCAACGCGTGGAGCGCGAGGTCGATACCCGCACCACGCTGCTCGATCTGTTGCGCGAAGAGCTGCACCTCACAGGCACCAAGAAAGGCTGCGACCATGGCCAGTGCGGTGCCTGCACGGCGATTGTCGATGGCCGCCGCATCAACACCTGCCTGACCCTCGCGGTGATGCAGGAAGGCACCAAAGTCACGACCATCGAAGGGCTTGGCAAGCCCGGGGCCCTGCATCCGATGCAGGCCGCGTTCGTGAAGCACGACGGCTACCAGTGCGGCTATTGCACGCCCGGCCAGATCTGCTCGGCGGTGGCGGTGCTGGAGGAAGTCCGCGCCGGGATTCCCAGCCATGTCACCGGCGACCTGACGGCCAAGCCCGTCCTCAGTGGCGAGGAGATCCGGGAGCGCATGAGCGGCAACCTGTGCCGCTGCGGCGCCTACGCCAACATCCTCGACGCCATTGAAGACGTCGCAGGGTCTCGCGCATCAGGAGCACGCCAATGAAAGCCTTTGCCTATGAACGCGCCGGCTCGCCTGCCGCGGCAGCAGCCGCTGCGCGCACGCCCGGCGCGAAGTTCATCGCCGGCGGGACCAATCTGCTCGACCTGATGAAACTGGAGATCGAAACACCGGCGCACCTGATCGATGTCAACGGCCTGTCGCTAGACATGATCGACAAGACCGACGACGGCGGCCTGCGCATCGGCGCGATGGTGCGCAATACCGATCTTGCCGCGGACGCGCGGGTTCGCCGCGACTACGCGGTGCTGTCGCGCGCACTGCTTGCCGGCGCATCCGGACAGCTGCGCAACCGGGCGACGACCGCCGGCAACCTGCTTCAGCGCACGCGCTGTCCTTATTTTTATGACACCGCCCAGTCCTGCAACAAACGCCTGCCCGGCAGCGGCTGCGGCGCGCTCGGAGGTTACAGCCGCCAGCTCGCCGTTATCGGCGGCAGCCGTGACTGCATCGCCACGCATCCCAGTGACATGGCGGTGGCGATGCGGGTGCTCGATGCAGTCGTCGAAACCATCAGTGCTGACGGCGAGACACGCCGTATCGCGCTCGATGATTTCTACCTCGCGCCCGGTACCACCCCGCAGCGGGAAACCGTGCTGCGTCCCGGTGAACTCATCACCGCCGTGGTCCTGCCTCCGCCGGTCGGTGGACGCCACGTCTACCGCAAAGTGCGCGATCGCGCCTCGTATGCCTTCGCGCTGGTGTCGGTGGCCGTGATCGTGCAGCCGGACGGCAACGGTCGCATCGCGGTCGGCGGCGTCGCGCCGAAACCGTGGCGCAACGACGCAGCCGATGCCGAGTTGCCGCGCGGTGCCAAGGCCGTCGCCGCGCGTCTGTTCGAAGGCGCCGCGCCTACCGAAGACAACCGCTTCAAGCTGAAGCTCGCCGAGCGCACCATCGCCGCCGCGCTGGTCGACGCGCAGGAGGCCACGTCATGAAATTCGATACTCCCGCAGGCCAGAATCCGATCGACCGCATGCGCGTGGTCGGCCAGCCGCTCGACCGCATCGACGGCCCGCACAAGGTCACCGGCACCGCGACCTATGCCTACGAGTGGCACGACGCCGCCGGGCGCGCCGCCTACGGACACGTGATCGGTGCCGGCATCGCCAAGGGGCGCATCGCCGCCATCGACACCTCGGCGGCGGAACGTGCGCCGGGCGTGCTCGCCGTCGTCACCGCGCAGAATGCCGGCACCCTCGGCAAGGGCCGCATGAATACCGCGAAGCTGCTGGGCGGACCTGACATCCAGCACTATCACCAGGCGATCGCGCTGGTGGTCGCCGAGACGTTCGAGCAGGCTCGCGCCGCCGCGTAGCTGGTGCGCGTGGATTACACGCGCCAGCGCGGCCGGTTCTCGCTGGCGCGGGAGAAAGCCAACGCGACCAAGCCGGAAGGCGACACGCCGGCGGACACCGCCGTCGGCGATTTCGATGCGGCATTCGCCGCCGCCGATGTCACGCTGGACGAGACCTATACGACGCCCGACCAGTCGCACGCGATGATGGAGCCGATGGCGTCGCTGGCCGCGTGGGACGGCGACAAGCTCACGCTCTGGACCTCCAACCAGATGATCGCCTGGGGCAAGGGCGAGGTCGCCCGCACGCTCGGCATCGCACCCGACAAGGTGCGACTGGTATCGCCGTATATCGGCGGCGGGTTCGGCGGCAAGTTGTTCGTGCGCACCGACGCGATCCTGGCCGCGCTCGGCGCCAGCGCCGCCAAGCGCCCGGTCAAGGTCGCGTTGCAACGACCGTTGATCGCCAACAACACCACCCATCGCCCCGCCACCGAGCAACGCATCCGCATCGGCGCGCGCCGCGACGGCACGATCACCGCGATGGGCCATGAAAGCTGGTCCGGCGACATGGAAGGCGGTGGCCCCGAAGTCGCCGTGCAGCAGACCCGCCTGCTGTATGCCGGCGAACACCGCATGACGAAGATGCGCCTGGCCACGCTGGACCTGCCCGAAGGCAACGCGATGCGCGCGCCCGGCGAGACACCCGGCATGATGGCGCTGGAAATCGCGATGGACGAAATGGCCGAGAAGCTCGGCATGGATCCGGTCGAGTTCCGCATCCGCAACGACACCCAGGTGGATCCCGAGAAGCCCGAACGTCCGTTCTCGCAACGGCAGCTGGTCGAATGCCTGCGCCAGGGCGCAAAGAAATTCGGCTGGGACCGGCGCAAAGCCGCCGGCAGCACGCGCGATGGCCGTTGGCTGGTCGGCATGGGCGTGGCGGCCGGGTTCCGCGGCGCGCCGGTGATGAAGTCCGGCGCGCGCGTGCGGCTGAATGGCGATGGCCGGGTCACGGTCGAAACCGACATGACCGACATCGGCACCGGCAGCTACACGATCATCGCGCAGACCGCTGCCGAAACCTTGGGCCTGCCGATCGAATCCATCGACGTGAAGCTTGGCGATTCCGACTTTCCCGCATCCGCCGGTTCCGGCGGGCAGTGGGGCGCCAACAGTGCGACCGCCGGCGTGTACGCGGCCTGCATGAAGCTGCGCGAGGTCGTCGCCACCCGGCTCGAACTCGATCCGGCGACGGCCGAGTTCGTCGATGGCAACGTGCGTGCGAACGGGCGCTCGTTCCCCTTGGCCGGTATCGCCGGCGATGGCCAGATCGTGGTCGAGGATGCGATCGAGTTCGGCGACCTCGCCAAGCAGAAGCAGCTCGCCACGTTCGCCGCTCATTTCGTGGAAGTCGGCGTCGACGCGATGACCGGCGAAACCCGCGTGCGGCGCATGCTGTCGGTGTGCGCCGCCGGCCGCATCCTCAACCCGAAGCAGGCCCGCAGCCAGATCATCGGCGCGATGACGATGGGCGTGGGTGCTGCGTTGAGCGAGGAACTGGCGGTCGACGAGGCCATGGGTTTCTTCGTCAACCACGACCTGGCCGGTTACGAAATACCGGTGCACGCCGACATCCCGGAGCAGGAGGTCGTGTTCCTCGACGAGGCCGATGCCGACAGCTCGCCGATGAAGGCCAAGGGCGTGGGTGAGTTGGGCCTGTGCGGCGTGCCGGCGGCGATCGCCAACGCGATCCACAACGCCACCGGCGTGCGCGTGCGTGAGTACCCGATCACGCTGGACAAGTTGATCGATCGCCTGCCCGACGTCGCCTGAGCAGTGAGGCTCGCAACCTGGGTGGCGGGCGCGGGACCAGGCGCTCGCATTCCCATCATCCCCGTGTCCTACCGCAATCGCATCTACCCGACCCCAGTGGGTACAACCCATTCCGCGGGGCGGCCGCCTCGTTTTGTCCAATGCCGGAAGCTGGCATGAGGCCGACCCATTCCGCGGGTGAAGTAGCCGTGCCTGATCAGGTTGTAGTCAGTGGGCAGGGCCTATTCGGAACAGGGCGCCATGGACGTGAGTCCCGTCTACCGAGACCAGCCCTCCATCCGCAGCAGCAGGCTGCATCTGGCACATCATTTCCGAAAGCATCCACGGCATGGATCGGATGGTTTCGACTGATGGATTGATGCTGCTTGCGTTTACGAATGCGTGCTTCGGCGCGGCTACGCGCATTCGCCGGAACACAACCGACAAGCCAGACGAATGCAGCGGTCACTGGTAGCTGACACGTCCAGACACGCATCGCGCGGTTGTGCGTATCAGCCTGCGCCTTCCGGCAGTTTCGCGATCACCTTGATCTCGAACTGGAATCCGCTGAGCCAGGTCACCCCGATCACGGTCGCCGTGGGGTAAGGAGCTACGCCCCAGTATTCGGGAACGATGGCCCAGGCGCGTTCGAAGTGGGTCTCCGGATCGACGATGAAGACGGTCACGTCGACTACGTCGTCGAAACTGCAGCCGGCAGCGGCAAGCACGGCGTTGAGGTTGTCGAAGGCCAGGTGCACTTGCTTGTCGAAATCCGGTTCCGGCGAGCCATCGTCATGGCTGCCAACCTGGCCGGACACGAACAGGAAGCCATCGGAGCGGACGGCAGGCGAATAGCGATGGCGCTCGTACAGTGCGTGGCGGCCAGGCGGGGAAACGACGTCACGTGTTGTCATGAGAGTTCTCCATCGAGGGGTCGCAGTGGACCGGTGTGAGTGCAATGCAACGACTCTAGAAGACGCGGGCGGCGGGATAAACACGCAGATCCACCCAACACTGTTCGTAGAATCAGGACAATCCCGGCGGCACTGGAGTACTGATGGACCGTTTAGATGCAATGCAGGCCTTCGCCCGGGTGGTGGAGACGGGCAGCTTCACCAAGGCGGCCGCAACCCTGGACATGAGCCGCACCAGCGTGACCCAGCTGGTGCAGCAGCTGGAAGCGCGGATGCGGGTCAAGCTGCTCAACCGCACCACGCGCCAGGTCAACGTGACCGCCGACGGCGCTGCGTATTACGAACGCGTGGTGCGCCTGCTGGCCGACCTGGACGATGCCGAGACCAGCCTGTCGAGCGCATCCGCCGCGCCGCGGGGACGGCTGCGCGTAGACGTGCCCAGTCCGTTCGCGCGGATCATCCTGGTGCCGGCGCTACCTGCGTTCCATGCGCGTTACCCGGAGATCCACCTGGACCTGGGTGTCAGCGACCGTCGCGTCGATCTGATCGGCGAGAACGTCGATTGCGTGGTGCGTGGCGGGACCATCACCGACCAGTCGCTGGTCGCGCGGCATGTCGGTGACCTGCGACTGGGAGTGCATGCCGCGCCTGCATACTTGGCGCGCATGGGCACGCCCGCGCACCCGGACGAACTGGCCGATACCCATCACCGCATCGTCGGCTTCCTGTGGGAGCGCACCGGCAAACCGTTGCCGTATGCGATGCAACGTGGCGACGAACAGGTGCGCGTGCAGGGCCGCACCGTGGTGGCCGTCGACGATGGCAACGCCTATCTCGCGGCGGGTCTGGCGGGCATGGGCGTGATCTGGCTGCCGGACTATATGGCCAAGCCACACGTTGCGAGTGGCGAATTGGTGCCGTTGTTCGAAGACTGGCGAATGGAGCCGATGCCGATGTCGATCGCGTTCCCACCCAACCGCCATGTCAGCGCGAAGCTGCGGGTGTTCATCGACTGGATCATCGAACTGATGGAAGTGCATGCCCCGGTGATTCGGCCGCCGCCAAGCGCTTAGGTGCGGGGAGAAGGCCGGGACAGGAATGGATCGAGTACGCAGGGCATGTCTTGGCAACCATTGCACTGCATCGCCCGTATCGAAAGCCCTGCGCCCAGACCCACCTAAGGAGACTTGTCGATACTTACATCAATCCCCGGGGTCGCCTGATGGCCCTCGGGGTCGAGCGATTCGGCAGTATGGCCACCGTGCTTGTCATCGCCTTCGTCCTCGCCCAGGTCCTTTTCATCCTGCCCTTCGCTGGGCTGAGGATCCTTATCGACAGGCCGAACCCCATGGGCAGGTGCATGCGGAGTGCCGTGTTGATGGGTCATGGTTCTGCTCCTGAAAACGATACGGGTCGTTGTCGGTATTCCATCGGATACAGATACGGACGCAAGGCCGTGGATGTGATGGCGTGTGCTTATAGGGGCGCGAAACGGGTCCGGTTTCATTTCCTGTTCCCCAACGCCCCCAATTCAGGCCGAACGCGACTGCTGACTTGCTATGGCTACACCGAACTCAATCCCGTCCTGGCAAGCCTGGTGACCCACGGCGAGCCCAAGCACACGTTTCTGGCGAAGAGGATCACTGATGCTGACCATCGCCGGGATGCTGACCATAGCCTCGGCGTGCAGCGGCTCGAGTAGCAGCGAGCGACAGGAATCGGCCCGGGTCGGCCGGTCACTTTTTGCCTGTATGCCAGCGGCCCGGGCAGGGCCCGGGCCGCGGCAAGCATTACGTCATTACTTGGCGCCGACCATCAGGCCGGTGGTCTGTACGTCGGTCACGCCTTCGATCTCACGCGCGAGGCGGGTGGCCTCTTCGATCTGCGCCTGCGTGGTGACCGTGCCGGCCAAAGTAACGACGCCATTGACCGTTTCCACGTTGATCTCCAGGCCGGCCACGTCGGTGTCAGCCAGCAGCGTGCTCTTCACCTTGGCGGTGATCCAGGTGTCGGTACCCGGCTGTGCGGAATCGGCGTCGGTCATAGCGGCCGGGGCGGCGGCCGGGGCCATCGTCGGCTCGGCGGCGACCGCGGCCGGGTCGGCCTGCGCGGCGCGGTCGTCGGCGGTGCGGTCCGAACAGCCCACGGTGAATGCCAATGCGGTGGTCAGGGC
>JBDTZK010000239.1:0-4328 GCA_040005195.1 Pseudoxanthomonas sp. | reverse complement strand
GCGACGGCAGCATCATGGAATACGTCGACACCGGCTACGTCGCGCATCACACGCGTGGTTACAACCTGCGTTCGGTTGGCATCGAACTGGTCAACACCGGCCGCTATCCGGACTGGCTGGACTCGCGGCATCAAGCGATGGACGAGGCCTATACCAATGCGCAAATCGACGCGCTGATCGCGCTGCTGCGTGAGCTGCGCACGCGGATTGCCAGTCTGCAAAAGATTGCCGGGCACGAGGACCTGGATACCGACGAAGTCGAGGCCAGTGACAATCCGCTCGTAAAGGTCCGCCGCAAACGCGATCCTGGCCCTGCATTCCCTTGGCCACATGTGCTTAGCGAGGTGCCTCTCGAGCGGCTTGCGGCAACGCAGCACCTATAATCCGGGGATGAATTCGCCCTCCACCGAACCCGTCGTCCACGAACTCGTCGAGCTGCTGTCACTGGAGCGTCTGGAAAACAACCTGTTCCGCGGCCAGAGCCGCGACATCGGCACCAAATACGTTTTCGGAGGGCAGGTGCTGGGCCAGGCCTTGTCGGCTGCACAGGCCACCGTGGAGGGCGGACGCATGGCGCATTCGCTGCACGCCTATTTCCTGCGTGCCGGCGATGTGGAACACCCCATCGTCTACGACGTGGACCGCACGCGCGATGGCGGCAGTTTCTCGGTGCGCCGGGTCACGGCGATCCAGCATGGGAAGGTGATCTTCTTCTGTGCGGCCTCGTTCCAGGGTGAGGAACCCGAAGCACAGCAGCACCAGCTGTCGATGCCGGAAGTACCCCAACCCGAGGACATCGAGCCTTCGCCGGCGGTACCCCCCAAGGTCATGGCAACGCTGCCGCCGAAAGTGCAGCGTTGGTTGTCGCGGCGTGGGCCGTTCGAATTCCGCCACGTTGCCATGTTTGGCAAAGATGCAATCGACGAACTCGATCCGCCCAAGCGCCCGCCGTTCCAGCAGGTCTGGTTCCGCCTCAGCGAGCCAGTGGGCGATGCGCCGGAACTGCATCATGCGCTGCTGGCCTATGCCTCCGATTTCCAGCTGCTGGGTACGACCAACTATCCGCATGGCATCAGCTATTACCAGCCGAACGTGCAGATGGCCTCGCTGGACCACGCCTTGTGGTTCCACCGACCATTCCGTGCCGACGATTGGCTGCTGTATTGCATCGACAGCCCCAGTGCGCAGGATTCGCGTGGCCTGGCGCGTGGGCAGATTTTCACCCGCGACGGCAGGCTGGTCGCCAGTACCGCGCAGGAGGGATTGATCCGCGTGGTGCCCAATGGCGGCGCGGCAGCGCTGGTCCCGGCGAAGGATTGAACGATGCGCCAGGTATTCACCAGCTTGCGTATCGAAACCGTCGAAGGCGTAGCCAGGTTGCTGGAAGACGCAGGCATCGAGGTCTACCTGGCCAACGGTCGCTCGTATCACAGCAAACGCGGCAGCCAGTTCAGTTTTTCCGAGCCCATGAAGCTCAAACAGCAGCCCAGTGTCTGGGTGAAGCTTGCCGAGGACCAGCCTCGCGCGCGCGCAATCCTGCGCGAGGCCGGCCTGCTGGCCTCCACGCGCGGCGCGGCAGGGGATCCGCTGATGTTCGCCGGCACGCCTGCCGTGGAAGATCGACCCAAGCGTCCGCTGGCCTGGCGCATCCGCATAGCGCTGCTGATCGCCATTGCAGTGGCCGCCCTGGTCACCGTATTCCGGCCGGCCAAACACGCGCCGCCTGTAGTGCCTTCGGCAGTGCAGCAACCCGCGGCCGACACTGCGCCCCCCGCCACGACCGAACCGGAAGAAGACACGGTCAGGATCAGTATCCCGACACCGACACCGACAAAATAATAGATGCGGGTCGATCGACAGGCCTGTCACATCCTCTGGCCTGTTCCGTCCTGTAAGTAACACCATGATCCGCAGGCCACGAAACCGATGAACACCGAAACCCTGGACCTGATGCTGCAACGCGACCTGCCGGCTGCCGCGCGTGGGGACCAGACGGCCTACGGCCGCATAGTGGTTGCCTGCCAGAACACCGTCACAGCCATCGCGCTGGCGATCACCCGCGATGTAGGCGCCAGTGAAGACATCGCGCAGGAGGCTTTCCTGAAAGCCTGGCAGCAGCTCGACCGGCTGAAGAATTCGGCGAGCTTCCTGCCGTGGCTGCGACAGATTACCCGCAACCTGGCACGCGATTATCTGCGTGCGAACCATGGTCGCCCACTCTCCGGCGAAGCAGCCGAGATCGCCATCGGCATGGCTGCCGATCCGTCGCCCTCGCCCGCCGAACAGGCGTTGCTGACCGAAGAAGAAATCGTCGCCACCGATATTATTTCCGCTCTGCCGGAAGACAGCCGCGAGACCCTGTTGCTGTTCTACCGCGAAGGCCAGAGTTCGCAACAGGTGGCCGATTTATTGGGTTTGAGCGATGCCGCGGTGCGCAAGCGTCTGTCACGTGCGCGTGCGTCCGTGCGCGAGGAACTGCTGTCACGCTTCAGTGACTTTGCGCGTTCAAGCGCGCCAAGTGCCGCCTTCGCCCTGGTGGTGGTGGGCAGCCTGGTCGGCGCCATGCCGGCTGCCAGCGCAGCGACGGTGATCGGCTCGGGCGTGCTGTCGGGTGGTCTGGGCAAGTTGGGCACCAGCGGCCTGGCCGTGGGTGGCGTATCGGGCTGCGTAGCGGGCGGGTCGGTTGGCGCGATCTTCCAGAACATCACCCAGCATCCAGCGGCACTGGGCGGTGCCATCGGCGGCATGCTGGGTGGCATCATCGCGTATGCGCTCACCTGGTGGTACCTGTCGTGTTTTTCGCAATCGGCCCAGCAGCGCAACCAGATTCGCCATTTCATGCTGCTCAATGCCAGCACCGGGGCAGGCTGGATATTCTGCGTGATGTTGATGACCGTGCTTACCCGCAACTGGCAGCCACTCGCCATCACCGTGGTCCTGGGCATGGCTGCGGTGAACTACCAGTACCTGGTCATGCTGCCGCGCATCATGGATCCGATGCTTGCCCACCCGGCCAACGCGGCCCGGCGACGAAGCTATGCCTACCTGATGGGCAAGAAGGCAATCGTGGCCAGCAGCCTGCTGGCCATTGGCATGCTGGCGTTGGCGATATTCAAGCGCGGACTGGTCTGAGCCTGCTTGAGTGGCAACGGTAGCTCCGGTCACACTCGACCCGGGTGATCGTCGTGTAGGTCATCACACTGATTGACTGGAGAACCAATGCACACCCTGCCACTGGATTTGCAGCTACGCGAAGCACTGCCTGCCGCCGCCGCGGGCGATGCCCACGCCTACAGCCGCGTGGTGCTGGCCTGCCAGAACACCATCACCGCCGTCGCATTGGCCATCACCCGTGATGTGCACGCCAGTGAAGACATTGCCCAGGAAGCCTTCCTCAAAGGTTGGCGGCAATTGGGTACATTGAAGAATCCCGACAGCTTCCTGCCCTGGCTGCGCGAGATCACCCGCAACCTGGCCCGCGACCACCTGCGTGCGCAGCGCCATCGCCCGATGACGGGCGACACTGCCGAACTTGCAATCACGCTGGCCGCCGATACCGCGCCTACACCCGCAGAAACCCTGCTGCAGACCGAGCAGGAAGACGCCGCGCGCAACGTTATCTCCGCCTTGCCGGAAGACAGCCGCGAAGTACTGTTGCTGTATTACCGGGAAGGCCAGAACGCAGGTCAGGTGGCCCGCCTGTTGGGACTGAGCGACGTCGCGGTACGCAAACGACTGTCGCGTGCGCGCCTGATGGTGCGTGCCGAAATGCTGGCGCGTTTTGGTGAGTTCGCACGCGCCAGCGCGCCTTCGGCCGCATTCGCGTCGGTATTGTTCGGCCTGCTGACCGTGGCTGCGCCACCTGCGGCGGCGGCATCGATCCTGGCGTCGGGTTCGGTAGTCGCGGGCAAGGGCCTGATGAAGTTGATGGGTGCTTCGTTGGGCGCGATTGCTTTCGCATGTGTCGCCGGCATTTCCGCCATCTGGCTGGGCATACGCAAGCCGCTGATGGATCCACTGGATCGCAAGGAACGCAACGCACTCATTGCGTATGGCGTGCTCTGCACCCTGATGGTCATGGTCTTCGTTGCAGGCATTACCGCCCTGGCGCGACTCCCGGGCTGGATACCCCACGTCGCCCTCAGCCTGGCCTACATGATCGGGATCAGCTGGGCCTCGGGCCGTTGGCTGCCGCGCATCCTCAACCGGCGCCGGCAGCGACGACGACCTGCTGAGCGCGCTCGGCGACCTGCTGCCGGCCGACGACCGCTGGCGGCACGCGCACGGCTCACGGGGCCACGGCCGCTCTCACGTGATGCCGGCGATCG
>JBDTZK010000238.1:0-4335 GCA_040005195.1 Pseudoxanthomonas sp. | reverse complement strand
GTGGTGACCGTGGACAACAGTGATGGCACGTTGTTGCCCGGGCTGACCGTGAATGCTGAAATCGAAGTCAGCAAGCGCGACAAGATTCTGAAGGTGTCCAATGCGGCGCTGCGCTACAAGCCTGCCAATGGCGCTACTGCCAATCCGGCACCGCCTGCGCAAGGTGCGCAGCGTGGCGGCGGCATCACCGATGACCTGGCACGCGTCGTCGCTGATCTCAAGGTCAATCCACCGCAACAGGCAGCGTTCGATGCCGCAGTGGCGGCAGTGCGAGAGCGCCAGGCCGCGCGTCAGGCACAGGCAGGCCAGGGCGGCAACAGCATGTTCGGCGGTGGCCGTGGTGGAGCACCAGGCTCGGTCGCCATCAGCGGCAGTGGTTCGGGCGATATCCAGGCGCAGATCCGCCAGCGCATGACCGAACGCTTCCAGCAGGATTTCGCGGCGTTCCGAAGCGGTCTGGACGACGCGCAGAAGCGCCGTTGGGATTCGGCACTGGCTGCACTGCTCAACGCCAAGCGTGCCTCGGTCTACCGCTTGATGGACGGCAAACCCGAAGCGGTGATGGTGCGCATCGGCGCCAGTGATGGCACCACCACCGAAGTGTCGGGTGGCGGTTTGAAGGAAGGCGACCTGATCATTACCGGCGAGCGCGCCAGGGAATGAGTGTCCAGTCTTCGTTGACGCAGGGGATCGACACGCCCGTCATCCTGACTCGCGCGCTCTCCAAGATCTATTCACCAGGCACCGAAGCGGAAGTTGCCGCGCTTCGCGATGTCGATCTACGCATTGATCGCGGCGATTTCGTCGCCATCATGGGGCCGTCCGGTTCGGGTAAGTCGACGTTGATGAACCTGATCGGCTGCCTGGATACGCCGACTTCAGGTTCCTACGAATGCGACGGGGTGGATGTCTCCACACTGGACAAGGAAGCGCTGGCGACGCTGCGCCGGGACAAGATCGGGTTCGTGTTCCAGGGATTCAATCTGTTGCCGCGTATGAGCGCGCTGGACAACGTTGCCATGCCCTTGGGGTACGCGCAGGTGCCGCCCGCCGAGCGCCAACGGCGTGCACAGGAAGCACTGGAATCGGTTGGCCTGGGTGAACGCTCTTCGCATCGTCCGAGCGAATTGTCCGGTGGCCAGCAGCAACGCGTAGCCATCGCCCGTGCGCTGATCAACCAGCCTCCCATCCTGCTGGCGGACGAACCCACCGGTGCGCTGGACAGCAAGACCGGCGAAGAAATCCTGGCCCTGTTCAAGCGCCTGCGCGATGCGGACCATACGGTCATATTGATTACCCATGACGCGGAAGTGGCGGCGCATGCCGATCGCGTCTTCGTGATGCGCGATGGTCGGCTTCTGGAAGAGATGCCGCATGAGGAAGCCAAGTCATGAATTACACCGACATCCTGCGCACTGCTATCCACGCATTGCGTGGCAACTGGATGCGCAGCGCGCTGACCTCGCTGGGCGTGATCATCGGTATCGCGGCGGTAATCGTGATGGTGTCTGTGGGGCAGGGGACGCAGGCCGAGATCGACAAGATGGTGTCCGGCCTGGGTTCGCAACGCCTGGACGTGTCCCCTGGTGCGGGCCGCGGCGGCGGCGGTGCGCGCATGAGCTCCAGCAGTTTCTTCACCCTCAACGAAGGCGACGTGGAAGCGATACGCAACGAGATCCCCGAAGTCCAGTACGTGGCCGGTGCACTTCGCGGCAATACCCAGGTGGTGTATTCCGAAAACAACGCATCGACCAGCTGGCAAGGGGTGCAATCGGATTATTTCGACATCAATGGCTGGACCATCGCCAGTGGCGAAGGCTTCGACGCGCAGGACTACACCAGCGCCGACAAAGTAGTGATCCTGGGTGAAACCACGCGGCGCACACTGTTCGGCGACGATCCGGGTATTGGCCAGACCATCCGCCTGGGCCGCGTGCCTTTTACGGTAGTCGGCACGCTCAAGTCCAAGGGCCAGGGCGGTTTTGGCCAGGACCAGGACGACATCGTCATGGTGCCGCTGGAAACGGCCCGTCGCAGGTTGATGGGGGCGATGGGGCTTCCGTCGGGCGCGGTCATGCAGGTGGCCTTGACCGTGGCCAGCGCCAAGGACCTCAACTACGTACAGGGTGAAGTGGAAGCATTGCTGCGCCAGCGCCACAAGATCGCGCCGGGCGCAGATGACGACTTCAACGTACGCAATATTTCCGAGATTGTCGCCACGCGCACGGCCACCACCAACCTGATGTCGAAACTGCTGGGCGCGGTGGCGACCATCTGTCTGGTGATCGGAGGCATCGGCATCATGAACATCATGCTGGTCTCGGTGACCGAACGTATCCGCGAGATCGGCCTGCGCATGGCGGTCGGCGCCGGGCCATCGGACGTGCGCAGGCAGTTCCTCGCCGAAGCCATGCTGATTTCTCTGGTAGGTGGCGTCATCGGCATCGTCATCGGCGTGGTCGGTGCGTTGCTGGTGGGCAAGTTCAGCGACTTGCCTATCGTGCTCAACGGGCAGGTCGTTGCACTGGCGGCCGCGTTCTCGATCTGCACAGGGCTGTTCTTCGGCTATTACCCGGCACGCAAGGCCTCGCAGCTCGATCCCATCGAGGCGTTGCGCCAGCAATAGGACGCGTCTCCGGATCGAAGCCGGGATGTGCATATGTGCCCTGGTGGTGGCAGGATCGCGACATGGAGATCGAAACCTATCGTCAACTGCAAACCTGGGCCACACAATTGTCCAGGACGTCGGCCGATGCCGAAGATCTGGTGCAGGAAACGCTGCTCGCTGCCTTGCAGGCGGGCCGCGCCGAACTTCCCTGGCTACACGGGGTGATGGGCAACCTGGCGATGATGCAGGCCCGCACCGCCGGCCGTCGCCGCAAGCGTGAAGCTGTCGTGGCGAACCAGTCCCCAGCAACCATCGACACAGCGCCAGTCACACGCGACCCGGTTGTTCCGGACTGGATCATGCAGTTGCCCCCTTCGGCGCGACGGGTTGCCGTGCTGGCATTGCATGGTTTGTCCGCCCAGGAAATACGGTGTGTGCTGGATATTGGCCCGGCCGCATTCCGGCAGCGCCTGTCACGGATACGACGCGGATTGGAAACCCTTTCGCCCGCGCTCAGGGCAGAGTGCGCCGACCTGGCCGATGCCAGTGATCCGTACCGAAGCGTGGATCTGCAGTTCGGCCTTGTTCGACGCGCGTTGAAAGCCGCGTTGCGGGGACGTGGCCTAGGCACGCATGATCTGGACGGACACTTGCTGGTCGTGGCCACGGCCGCGCGCAGCGCTTTCACGCCCAGAATCCCGATCAAGCCTGTCTAGCGCTCACGCTTTGCCTTTCGGCGGCAACCAGAGGTTCGGGACCACAACACAAGGAGGAGTTCCATGCTTTCGCAATCCAAAGTCGGCGCCATCGTATTTTTCGTCCTGGACCTGTCGCGCTCGGTCGCCTTCTATCGCGACACCCTGGGCTTGCCGGTCGAGGTGGTGGAAGGCCACGACGGTGATTTTGCCACCGGCCAGGTCGGTGAACTCAGCCTGGTCTTCATTGTTCACGATGCACCGGCGGGCAAGTCGCCGGTGGTGGTGTTCACTGTGGCGGGCGGCATCGACGATTACGCCGAGGCCCTCGCAGCGCGTGGCGTGGAGATCGTGGTGCCGGTGGGTGAATCGCCGGATGGTGGTCTGTCGCTGGATTTCATCGATCCCGACCACAATCTGCTCAGCGTGCATAAAGGCCCCGGTTCGCCGCGCCGCAACGCTTAGTGGTGTTTTGGCTGGGCACGCAGAACGTGCCCGGTCGTCGCAGGCTATGCTTTGCGCCCTCTCCGTGATCGCCGCCGCATATGAACCCGCTGAACAAACCCTTTGCCTTGGTGATCCACTGTGGTGCCGGCGTGATCGAGCGCGACCAGCTCTCGGCCACGGAGGAGCAAGCCATCCGTGCCGAACTGGAAGCGGCGCTAGAAGCGGGCAACGCCATCCTGGCGATCGGTGGCAGCGCCCTGGATGCGGTACAAGCGGCGGTCGTCGTGCTGGAGGAATCGCCACGATTCAATGCCGGGAAGGGCTCGGTGTACAACGCCGAGGGCAGGCATGAGCTGGATGCCTCGCTGATGGAAGGGCATACGCGCCGCGCGGGCGCGGTGGCCGGTGTGGAAACCATCCGCAATCCGGTGAAGCTGGCGCGCGCAGTCATGGAAAACTCGCCACACGTGATGATGATCAGCGCGGGCGCGGAGCGGTTCGCGGACACACAACCGCACATCGAGCGCGTGGCCAACGACTGGTTCGACACCGCCACGCGCCTTGCGCAACTTGAACTGGAACAGG
>JBDTZK010000237.1:0-4356 GCA_040005195.1 Pseudoxanthomonas sp. | reverse complement strand
CATGGAACAATACGATCGTGGAAACGAAAAATCCCCACACCAGCAGCTGCGGGCCGTTGGTGCCGAGCGCGGGATGGGCATGTTGCAGCCAGCTACCGCATTGGTACAGGCCAACGGCCAACAACACCGGTAACAGGATGTCGAAACGGTCAAGGATCCGCAGCTCGGGAAATTTGCGCAGGTCCGGGATCGCTTCCCAGTGGGTGCGGAAATTCCGCGGGGTCAGGAACCAGCCCATGTGGCTCCACCAGAAACCATGCTGACGCGGCGAATGCGGATCAGCCGGGGTGTCGGTATGGCGATGGTGGTGGCGATGATGCGCCGCCCACCACAGCGGACCGCGCTGCACGCACGTTGCGCCTATGGCAGCGAATACGAACTGCACAACGCGGGAAGTGCGGAACGCCTTGTGCGAGAAGTAACGGTGGTAGAAACCGGTCAGCGCAAACATCCTGATCGCATACAACCCGATGGCCACTGCCATCGCGAACCAGGACACGCCCACCCAGATCACCGCCACGCACGCCAGGTGCATGGCGATGAAGGGGAGGGTGCGTAACCAGTCGATGCGATCGGCGCGTTCATCCAGTGGGCCTTCCACGCTGGTGTCGAACCAGCGCAGTACCGTGCGCAATCTACCCGCGCGGGGATTGGTGGAATCGCCAGGAGCCTGGACGGCAGGTGGAGCGAGCGGGGGACCCGGCACGGCGCGAACTCTCGAACGTTGATGTCTTCGGTCTATACGTCACTAGCGCGCCTATGGATGCATGCGCGCGACACCCTTTCAGTCATGCAAAGGGCGCCACGCCATGACAACCATCAAGGCAACCATTACAGGAATGCGATCGCGCCCTTCGCGGTGACCGGGCCACTGGGATTCCCACCCGGGCCGCCACCTGGCGGTTCAAGGGTGATCGCCAGAATCGCGCGCTCATCCAGCATGGCCAACCATTTCTCGGGAACCTGTCCGGATTGCGCACGCTCCGAACTCACGATGCCCAGCGAGCGCGGGGTGCCATCGGCAGGTATCAACCACAATTCCTGTACACGGCCCTGTTCGGTCACGGGATTCAGTGGCGTGATGGTCAGGCGACCACTGCGCTGGTCCACGGACGCCACGAAGCCAGGCTTGCCATCGTCGCGGGCCAGCGTTGAAGACATGGGTGCTGGTTCGACCAGCGGTGGCGCGACTGCCACTTGTTGTGGCGGCGCCGCTTCGGGGACACGCACGGCATTGAGCAGTGCGAGTGCACAGACAGCGGCGGCGGCAAATCCGCCCACACCCAGCCAGCGCCACAGGCCTACGTTGTTCCACAACGACGTGCGCTCAGGGAGCACGACCGCTCGCGAAGGCGGGCCGAACCCGAGCGCACTGCCAATGCGTGCCCAGACGTAATCGGGCACCGCTACCGGGGTGACCTTTTCGGCGAGCACCATGAAGTGGTTTTCCCACGTTGCCACTTCCGTGGCGAACGCAGGTTCGCTGGCGATGCGTTGTTCGGCGGTTCGTCTTTGCGGTGCATCCAACACACCCAGTACGTATTCACCGGCCAGTACAGCGCCTTCGGGCGGATCCTGGTCCATAGGGAGGGTAGGGGTGTTCATCGTTCCAGGCACGCCTTCAGCTTGATGAGGCTGCGACGGATCCAGCTTTTTACCGTGCCCAGTGGCGTGCCACTGCGCTCGGACAATTCCTCATAGGTACTGCCTTCGAAGAACGCCGTACGGATCAATTGCTGGCGCGGCGCCTCCAGCTCACCCAGGCAAACATCCAGCCGGTGTCCTTCAATCATGGCCTCGGCCGCATCTTGCGCATCAGGGCCCGTTTCGGCCACCTCTTCTGCATGCTCGATCGGCACGGACTGCCGGCTGGCGCGTCCGGCCCGGATATGGTCGATGGCCCGGTTGCGCGTCATCATGGTCAGCCAGGTCAGGCCGCTGGCCCGTGCGGGATCGAACTGCTTTGCCTTGCGCCAGACATTGGTGAAGACCTCCTGCAGCACATCCTCGGCTTCGGCACGGTGCGGGATGATCCGCAGGCACACGCCAAACAAGCGGGAAGATGTGCTGCGGTAAAGCTTTTCAAACGCGGCATTGTCTCCGCTGGCCGTGGCGAGCAAGAGCTGGCCGGGTTCGTCGTGCTCGGGGGGGGCAGCTGCGAAGGTAACCGGCATGCGTAGGCCTGTAGCGTGGAAGGTCGATGAAGACCCGGATGCTAACCTAAGCGATGTTGACGCTATTTCACCTGTGACCAGGCTGCTTTGCCAGAAGCGCGGCACCGGCGATAAGCAATGCCCACTCCAACGCCGCAAGCAGGACCGTCGTTGGCTCCACCGGCCACAGCTGGGCCAGGGTGACAGTGCGGTAGAGGACGATAGGCCCGTAGAACGCCAATGAGAGCACCAGCCCGTTGCGCGGCTGCCGGGTCCAGGCGAAGTAGGCGAACAGGAACGCCATGCCCAGTTGCAGCCCACCGTAGATGACCAGATATTCGGACTGGCCTGATTTGCTGAGGACTTGATAGCCGACCGCCGACGCTGTGGCGTGCGGAAACAGCGTGCACCAGAGCGCAAGCAAAGCGTAGAGAAGGGCATTGAGATACAGGTAAGCATTGACCATGGCGGGCTCGCGGACGGGAGGATGGAGTAGTTCATGTGCTGGCACGACGACGCACCAACGGTGCATTGCGGACGGTGATGAGGTCTGTGCCAGTTATCGGGGATCGCTTAGCGAGTGGCAATTCCATGCGCACGGCCGGATGCTTCACGGCCTGCATGCGGCTATTGCCAATGCCTTCAAAGTGGATCAGCCCGCGGTCCCAGGCGGAATAGCTGATGGTCATGTGTGGACCGCCGCCATCCAGCAATGTCGCCCGTTTTTCTTGTCGTACGCCAAGCCCTCGTAATGCTCTACGGCATTGACGTCAGCTGCGGTGGCAAGCGCCAGTGGTGTGAGTAGGAGCAGGGCATGGAGACTGAGGGAGAGCATCAACCGGATCTGTGTGGGCAGTGTGGGAGTTCACTTACCAATACGTCACTCACCGCCCTACGGATGCAGGTGTGAAACGCACATTAAGCGTGTCGGGTATGTCCTTCACGCTTCTACGGTGCCAGCCGGCATGGACACCGAAGAAAACCTTTATGCGCGAGCTGTTGCTCCTGTTCGCCCTGTCTTTCACGACCACCGCACAGGCCCAACAAGTCTACAAGTGCGTCGAGGGAGCTGACGTGGCTTACCAGTCCCAACCCTGCAGCACCACGCAACGTACCCTCAGGCAGTGGGACGCCACGCCGGATACCGAATCTGCCGCCGGTACCGTTACATTATCCAAAACGAAATCGAGCACCTCGCGAACTCCCAGCTCGCGCCGGCCATCACGCTCGAACACGCAAACCAAGACAGACCCGGCGGACGCACGCTGCAGCAAAGCCAAAGCGCGTCGAGAAGCAAAGCTCAAGGCCGTAGGGCTGAAGCGCACCTTCGATCTACTGCGCAAACTGGACGATGCGGTTTACGCAGCCTGCCGGTGATTACGCGTGAGCCGCAATGCTGGATTTTTTGATTCACGAAAAAAGTTCAAAGAATTGGCATGATGCCGTGCACAGCTGAGATCTAAGACCAGCACCCAAAGCTCTGTAGCGGTAGTAGTATTTCCTTCGTTTCTACGGGGGCAGGTGTGTGAAATATTTACTATTTGGACTTGCGTTTTTCGTTGCCAGCCAGTCTCACGCGCAGCATGTTTACAAGTGCGTCAACGGCAAGAACTTGAGCTATCAATCGCAGCCTTGTCCTGACACGCATAAGGCCGCCAAGCAATGGGATGCCACGCCTGAGCCACCGCCTTCAAACGCTGAGCTTTGGCGACGCTATAAAGCCGACCAGCAGCGAAAGTCCGATATGTCGGCGGTGAGGCAACGCAGTTACGGCAGTTCTGATGAGCAGGCTTCTGTTGTTCGCCAACAGCCAAGCCAGTGTGATCAGGCTCGGGAGCATCGGCGTAGGCAGTTCGATGCCAACCCAAGTCGCAGCTATGCCTTTACGCAAGCACTTGATGACGCCGTGGCGCGTGCCTGCAAATGATCTTGTAAGCCAGCGGCCTATGCTGACACTTCACTCTTCATGTTCTTCCGGCAACCCCGCACCATGAAAACCGCTCTATGCGTAGCCCCGAAACAGCTCGCGGGCTGGAATCATGCTCAGTATCTCAACAGGGGTTGTTTTCTACTTCCTGATCAGTGGCTTGCGGTTCGCTTCCTGCCATAGGACGCCAGGAACCGTTCTGGCGTGATCCGTGCGCGATCCGGTGCCACCAGGAATCTGCCTGCCATTCGCCAGCCTGACCATGGCCTAGGGAGT
>JBDTZK010000236.1:0-4367 GCA_040005195.1 Pseudoxanthomonas sp. | reverse complement strand
GTCGCAGGCAACCAACGGCACCATCTACGGCACAGTACCGACGGCTGCCAATGAAACCATCCAGATATCCGGCGGCGCGGGTTTCAATCGCACCATCACGGTGGGATCGACGGGCAAATTCTCGGTCACGCTGCCGGTGGGTACCTATACGGTATCGCTGCTGCAGGATGGCAAGGTCATGCAGAGTCGCAGCGGCGTCAGTCCGGTAGCGGCGGGCGCGGTGGCGGTGGACTTTGCCACCTCTGCCAGCAGTGTCAACGCGCAGAATCTGAACGCGGTCAATGTTTCGGCCAACTCCGTTCCGCCGATCGACGTGAGCACCACCAACCAGGTAACGACAATCACGTCCAAGCAGTTGCAGCAGTTGCCGATGACGCGCACAGCCGAAGACATCGCGATGCTCGCACCGGGCGTCAACATGGGCTCGCCCGAGCTGGCCAGCGGCCCGCTCGGAACCCCGGTCAACGTGTTCGGCGGTGCATCGACGGCCGAGAACGCGTACTACGTCGATGGCATGAATGTGACCGAGGCCCTCAACAATCAGGGCGGCGTCACGCTGCCCTACGGTGCCATCGAGCAGCAGCAGACTTTCATCAGCGGTTACGACGCCAAATACGGTCGTTCCATCGGCGGCGTAATCAACCAGATCGGCAAGAGCGGCGACAATGACGTGCACTTTGGCGCGCGTGCCCTGTGGCAGCCGGCCAGTTGGAAGTCCGACCCGATCAACTACTACTACTCCAATCCGCTGGTGACGAAAGCGGGCAGACAGGCCGGTGATCTGGCGGTGTACCGCAAAGGCAACAGCTCCAGCGAAACGATCTACGACGCGTATATCAGCGGCCCGCTCATCAAGGACAAGCTGTTTTTCTTCCTGAGCGCCGAGCAGGACGACAGCCACTACAAGTCAACCTCGGAGTTTGCCGGCTCAGGCGTAACCCACGGTGCCACTACCGTCCACGATCCGAAGCTCTACGGCAAGCTGAACTGGAACATCAACGACAGCAATTCGCTATCGCTGACCGGCCTCAAGAACTCTCACAAGACTTGGGGAACCGCCTCCGATTTCGACTATGGCACTTTGCAGCAGGGCGATTTTTCCAGTCTCGATCCGACCTACAAGACGGCTTTCAGGATGTGGACGGCCAACTACACCTCCTACATCACCGATAACCTGACCCTGAACGCGAGCTTTGGAAAAATGCACGGCTCGTACTACTCGGAGCAACCGGGATACCCGGGTTTTGATCCTTCGTTGCCCCATGTCGAGAGTGCTTCCCAGCAGGACCCGGCCTTCGTTCCGCCAGGGGGGATCCTCAACTCGCAGAACAACTCGACGCTTGCCAATCCAAGGCATAGCGAGTCGATCACCAACTATCGCCTGGATCTCGATTACAAGCTGGGTAACCACAACTTCCAGGTCGGCATTGACAACATCAACTCAGCGGACATGGGTGACGGTTCGCAGAACACCGGGCCGGGTTATGAGTGGATCTACGGCCAAAGCGATCCCGGCAAGCCGGTGTTCGGCGTCAATCCGAATGTGCCGCCTTATGTTGCTCCATCGACGCAATGCCACGATGGCAATTGCTACTACGTGCAGAAGCACGTTGACCTCAGCGTCGCGTCGGTGCGGGTGACCCAACGTGCGCAGTACATCGAGGACAACTGGCAGGTTACGCCGAACCTGTTGTTGAACCTGGGCCTGCGCAACGACCAGTTCACCAATTTCGACGCGGCTAACGTGCCTTATATCCGGGAGACGAAGCCGCAATGGGCGCCCCGCCTAGGTTTCAGCTGGGACGTGCGCGGCGATTCCACCTTGAAGGTGTTCGGCAACGCCGGCCGCTATTACCTGGCATTGCCGGATCAGGTGGCAAAGTCGATCGCCGCTCCGGTGGTGAATGCCGGCGTGTACGGAACCTATACCGGAATCGATCCTGCGACCGGTGTGCCGGTTGGCTTCACGCCGCTGCCGCAGAATCCGACGACGGGCGTGTCAATCGACAGCGAGTATGGCCAGACGAAAGATCCACGCATCTCGGCCTCCCAGAATATCAAGGCCGAGTTCTCGGACAACTATGTGCTCGGCATGCAACAGCAGTTTCAGATGCTGAACACATCGTGGGTCTTCAGCGCCACTGGCACGTACCAGCGGATGAATCGTCTCATCGACGACTACGACGCCATCCAGAACGAGTGTGCGGCGGGTGTGCGTCAGGGCTACGCCTGGATGACGCCAGCAGACTGCGACCAATACGCGCAGAGTCTCGTGCTGATCAATCCGGGCGTGACCAATAACTTGCTGATGAAGGCGCCAGATGGCTCATTGGTGCCAGTGAAGTTCACGACTCAGGATCAGGGCTTCGTGAAGGGCCCGGAGCGCCGCTATTACTCTCTGGATCTGTCGCTGGAACACGCGTGGGATGGCAAGTGGTTCGGAAAATTTGACTACGTGTTCTCCAGGACATGGGGCAATGACGAAGGACCGGTGAGCACGTATTCCCAGCAGAGCGGATCGTATGAGTCAATCACGACGGCATGGGACTTTCCCGAACGCATGGAATGGTCGAGCGGCATTCTGCCCAATAGCCGCAAGCATCAGTTCAAGATCTTCGGCGCCTATGCACTTACGCCGGAGTGGACGGTCGGTGCCAATTTGTACATCACGTCGGGCACGCCGCGTCTGTGCCGCGGTGGCTACGGTCCGGATCAGGTAGCTTTGCACGGTTCCCACACCTACTACTGGTGTGGCGGCAAGCCGGTGCCGCCGGGTTCACTCGGTTTCACGCCATGGGTTCACAGTGTCGGCCTGAGTTTGGATTACAAGCCGGGCTGGGCGCAGCACAAGCTCGACTTCAACTTCGCCGTGTTCAACCTGCTCAACGATCAGACGACGATTTTCTACAATGACTCGTTCGGGACGACGAATAGTCCCAACGCGGATTACGGACGGGTTCAGGACACCCGAGCGCCGCGTAGTGCCCGATTCTCCATCGCCTACGATTTCTGAGTGACAGCGAGCAGGCTCTCGGACGCCGGGCTCTTGCCCGGCGTTTTTTTGCAGCGGGCACGCGATCTGTGTAGCCTGCCGCGTTAACACCGCAAGCCAGTGACCGCATGACTTTCCAGACAGAACCCCCAGTGCAGAATCCGGCACCGCGGCCACTTTCGCCGCAGGCTGCCAGCTTGCTTGCCAAGGCGCGCGAGGAATGGAGACAACGTCAATTCGACGCCGCCGAGCGCTCGATCATCCAGGTGTTGAAGCTGGCGCCGGATGAAGCGGATGCGATCCGCATGCTTGGCGTGGCGGCCCAGCGCCGCGGCGATCATGCCAAGGCCGTCGATTGCTTCCGGCGTGTGCTGGCGACGTGGCCCGAGGACTCCGACCTGCGCATCGGACTGGGCATCGCGCTGTACGAACACGGCCAGATCGATGAAGCCATGATGCAGTTGCGGTCCGCCTGCGAACTGGCACCGACGTCGGGGTCGGCTTGGTTCAACCTTGGCGAAGCGCTGTGGCGACAGACGCATACGGAAGAAGCGATCAAGGCGTTGCAGCGTGCGCTCGAGCTCGTCCCTTCCTACATTCCGGCCATGCTTTCACTGGCCCGGGCGCAGGCCAGCTTTGGCCAGATCGATGCCGCAGTAGCAGCATTCCGCAGCATGTTGCGGGTTGATCCGGGCAATGCCGAAGGTTGGTTCGGACTGTCGAACCTCAACACGATCCGCTTCAATGCCGCGGATATTGTCCGCCTGCGACAGGCCTTGGCCCGCGGAAATATGTCGGCCCGCGACCGCGAGTTGCTCAGCTTCACCCTGGCGAAGGCGCTGGAAGATCAGGGTGATCACGCGCAAGCCTTCGAGGAATTCCGGCTCGCCAACACTTCGCGGCGCAGCCGGGTGAAGTGGGATGCCGCAGGGGAACACCGACGCGTCGAGGCGATCCAGCGCATCTTCGCCAACGACATGCCGCCGCCGCTGAATCCCGATTTCGGCAATGAGGTTATCCTGATCGTCAGCATTCCGCGTTCGGGATCGACCTTGGTCGAGCAGATTCTCGCCTCGCACCCGGAGGTCGAGGGCGCCAACGAGATCAAGGACATGTCGCAGGTGATCGACGCGGAAACGCATCGGCGGCACTCGGCGTTTCCGTTGTGGGTGCCAGACGCCACTTCGCGCGATTGGCAGCGCATGGGCAGCGAATACCTCGCGAGAACCGCAAGCTGGCGCAAGACCAAGCCACGCTTTACCGACAAAAGTCTGGTGACATGGAATCTCGTGGGCGCGGCACTGGCGATGCTTCCAGCAGCGCGGGTGGTCATCGTCCGGCGTGATCCGTTGGAGACCTGCCTGGCCTGTTATCG
>JBDTZK010000235.1:0-4387 GCA_040005195.1 Pseudoxanthomonas sp. | reverse complement strand
CGGGAGTCGCTCGCGGCCGCGTTGCGCGCGGCCGGTGCGGTGGTCGCGGCGGTCGACGCAGTGATGCATGGCAACGACCGCACGGCCTTCTGCGCGGTGCGCCCCCCCGGTCATCACGCCACCGGTGACACGGCGATGGGCTTCTGCCTGCTCAACAATATCGCCGTGGCCGCGGCGCACGCCTGCGACAAGCACGGCCTGGAACGCGTGGCCATCGTCGATTTCGATGTGCACCATGGCAACGGCACCCAGGCCATCTTCGATGAAGAACCACGGGTGGCCTACTTCAGCTCGCATGAGTCGGGCATCTATCCCCACAGTGGTCACCCCTACGAACGCGGGGTGGGCAACGTGTTCAACACCCTGCTGCCGCCCGGCACGGGTGGTTTCCGGTTCCGCAATGTCTGGGCCGACGAGATGCTGCCCACGCTCGACCAGTTCAAGCCACAGCTGCTGCTGATCTCGGCGGGGTTCGACGCGCACATGCGCGACCCGCTGGCCGATTTGATGCTGGAAACCGAGGACTTCGCCTGGCTGACCCGCGAACTGCGCGCCATTGCCGACCGGCATGCCTCAGGCAGGGTGGTGTCCGTGCTGGAGGGCGGCTACGACCTGGAAGCGCTGCGCGATTGCAGCGTGGCCCATGTCAGCGAGCTCCGCTGACGCCCGAGGCATACGCCCGCCCAGCGGGCATGATGAACCCCGCCCGAAACCACGCCCCGGCTTTCATTGCCCGCTCGGCGGCGATACGGCAAGCTAGCGGCCGCTTTCGACCTTCCCAACCCACGGAGCCTTGCACCGCGTGCGCCCAGTCCTTCGCCTGCTACCGCTGCCGTTCACCATCGCCTTGTGCCTGCCAGCGCTTGCCGACGACAAACCCGTCGACTGGAACCTGTGTCCGGTCATGGACGCGATCCCGTCCTTCGACCAGGCCGCGACCCCCAAGCCCGGTGCGGATGCAGCCAAGGCGCGCGAAGCGCGGGGCGAACAGCCCACCGCCATTGATGGCGACAAATTGGGCGGTACTGAACAGAACCTGGAATACCAGGGCAATGTAGTGCTTCGCCGCGGCGACCAGTTCCTCAATGCCGACAATCTGAATTACGACCAGGACACCGACACCTACGTGGCCGACGGCAACGTGCGTTACCAGGATGGCTCGATGCGCGTGATTGCCGCACGGGCACATGGCGACCAGAACAATGACACGCACAAGATCGAGGACGTGCAGTACCAGCTGGTCTCGCGCCGCGGCAACGGCGGCGCCGACAGCATCGACCTGAAAGGTGCCAAGGGCACGCTCAATGGCTCCACGTATTCAACCTGCGATCCCTCACAGCGCGTCTGGGAACTGAGCTCCAAGCGCATCGAGGTCGACACCGACTCGGGCTGGGGCGTGGCCCGTGGCGCGACCATCCGCATCGGCAAAGTTCCGGTGCTGTACGTGCCGTGGATCAAGTTCCCCATCGACGACCGCCGTCACACCGGCCTGCTGTATCCGGCCATCAGCATGTCCGGGCGCAACGGTTTCGACTACCGGCAGCCGATTTACCTGAATCTGGCGCCCAACTACGACGCCACGATCACCCCGCGCTACATGAGCGACCGCGGCCTGTCGCTGGGCGGACAGTTCCGCTATCTGTACGAGGGTGGACGCGGCGTGTTCGACCTGAACTGGATGCCGACCGACGACCTGGTCAAGGACCGCGAGCGGGACTACGCCAACGGCACCCTGCCCGCCAGCCCGAACGATCCGCTGCGTAGCAAGAACAGAGGCATGTTCCGCTACAGCGGCTCGCACAACTTGAATAGCGAATGGCAGGCACGTGCCAATTTGGCTTGGGTCAGCGATTCGCGCTACACGGAGGATTTCAGTAACTCGCTCTACGGCGTGTCGGCTATCTCGCTGGTCAGCACCGCAGGACTTTATGGTCGCGGACGGTATTGGACCGCCGGGGCGATGGCCGATGTCCGGCAACTGTCGGACTACACCCTCACGGAGCGCTCTTTGCCCTACAACCGCCTGCCGCGTCTCTATTTCAACTGGGAACAACCATTCGGCCGCTGGTTTACCGCAGGTATAGGTGCAGAGGCCGTTCGCTTCCAGCACAACCAAGTTCTCAATTCACTTGGCGTAAATATAAAGCCGGACGGCAGCCGCGTTGACCTGAAGCCTTATATTTCCATGCCGCTGCAAGGCGCGTCCTGGTACATCACACCGACAGTGGCCTGGCGTTATACCCGCTACCAGCTGGACAACGCGTTCGCCGCCGACCCGCGCTACACCGATACCAGCCCCACGCGCAGCTTGCCGGTCGCCTCGCTGGATGCCGGCCTGTTTTTCGACCGTGACACGGAAATCAAGGGCCAGCGGTTCCTGCACACCCTTGAGCCGCGCATGTTCTACCTCAATTCGCCTTATCGCGAACAGGACGGCATTCCGATCTTCGACACGCGCCCACTCACCTTCAGCTGGGGCCAGCTGTTCCGCGACAACCGCTATTCGGGTCCGGACCGGCAGACCGATGCCAACCAGCTGACCCTGGCTATGACCAGTCGCCTGATCCGCCAGGCCGATGGCCACGAACGGCTCTCCGCGAGCGTCGGCCAGATCTTCTACTTCGACGATTCCCGCGTCACCGCACCGGGTGAACTGCCGGTGGAAAGCGGCAAGTCTGCCTGGGTGGCGGACGTCAATTATTCGCCCACCGATCGCTGGACCATCGGCACCTCGTACCAATGGAATCCGAAGTTCCGTCGCGAAGACCTGGCCAGCCTGCGTGCGCGCTACCTGATGCCCAACGACGGCGTGGTCAACCTGGCGTATCGCTATCGCCGCAACGTGACCAATGGCAGCGACCTGCTGGAACAGGCGGATTTCTCCTTCCTCTATCCGGTCACGCCCACCTGGAGCGTGGTCGGCCGTTATTACTACTCCATCCTGGACAGAAAGCCACTTGAAGCGCTGGCCGGTGTGCAGTGGGACAGTTGCTGCCTGGCCGTGCGCTTCGTCGCGCGCCGCTACGTGCGCAATCGCGAAGGTGATCTCAACAATTCGCTGCAAGTCGAGTTCGTGCTGAAAGGCCTGGGCTCGGCTGGCCAGAACACGGAGCGCACATTGCGCCGTGCTATTCTCGGCTACTACCGCGACGACCTTTATCTCGTCCCGCCAAGCAACACGACGCCGGACCCCGACGACAACGATTCCGGACCGGAATGAACCCCATGAAGACTATGAATATCCGACTGATCCTTGCTGGCGCCATCGCCGCCGTCATGCTGTCCACTCCAGTGGCCGCGCAGAACCTGCAACCACTGGACCGCATCGCCGCCGTGGTGAACGAGGACGTGATCCTGCAGAGTGAGCTGGACCGTGCCGTCAACAACGTCACAGCGCAATATGCCAACCAGCCCGGCCAGTTGCCGCCCAAGGAAATCCTGCAACGACAGGTGATGGAACGCCTGGTTCTGGTCAAGTTGCAGGTCGCGCGTGCCGCCGAACAGGGTATCCGTGTCAGCGACGACGAATTGAACAATGCCGTTGCCGCGGTCGCCCAGCAGAATGGCGTATCGGTGGATGCGCTGCGCCAGCGCCTTGCTTCCGAAGGGCTCTCGTTCGCTGATTTCCGCAGTTCGATCCGCGACGAAATCACCATCCAGCGTATGCGCCAAGGCTTCGCCCAGAGCCGCATCCAGGTCAGCGAAGGCGAGGTGGACGCTGCCCTGGCGGCACAAGCCAACAACACCCAATACCACCTGGCCCACATCCTGGTGAGCCTGCCCGAGGGCGCCAATGCCGAGCAGATTGCAACCGGCGAGAAGAAAATCCAGGGCGTGAAGGGACTGGTGGACCGCAACGAACTGGAGTTCTCGGCGGCTGCGGTCCGTTATTCGGATAGCCCCAATGCGCTCGAGGGCGGCGACCTGGGCTGGCGCAGCCCGGACGAGATCCCGGCAGCCTTCGCCCAGATGCTCAAGACCATGAGCGCTGGCCAGGTAGTTGGCCCGATCCGCGGCCCCAGTGGCTTCCAGCTGTTGAAACTGGTGGAAGTGCGGGACGGCAGCAAGGCGGCGGCCAAGACAGTCACCGAATACAACGCGCGCCACATCCTGGTCCGCATCACTCCGGTACAGGATGCAGCGGCCGCCAAGGCGAAGATCGACACCTTGCGCGCGCGCATCGTGGGCGGAGCGGATTTCGTGGAAGTGGCCAAGGAATCCTCCGAGGACGCCAACAGCAAGGCCGACGGCGGCGACCTGGGATGGTTCGAGGGCAATGCTTTCGGTCCCGCCTTCGCCACGGAAGTCACTGGCACTGCCGACGGTGGTGTTTCGGCGCCTTTCCGCACTGAAGCGGGTTGGCACATCATGCAGCGCATCGGGGAAC
>JBDTZK010000234.1:0-4388 GCA_040005195.1 Pseudoxanthomonas sp. | reverse complement strand
ATCGTCATGATTCCGACGGTAATGCCTGCGGCGGTTGCCACCCCTGTGCCGCCATAGATCGGCGAAAACTCATTCGGGTTGTGGCCAGTGATGGCCGCCGTGCTGACGCCGGCCGGCTGGGCCCTGGCAAATGTGTGCACCTGGTGGACGGATTGAAGCCCCATTACGGAAAGCACGCTGTCCTTGAGGTACAAGGGAATGTGCGCATCGCTCTTGTTGGCGAACGCGATACGGCCCTCTCTAGTCACTACTCGCGCGAACGAGGTCTCAAAGGCCATCTGTGCATTGACCGAAGTGCCCTCGGCCGTTACCAACAGGCGATTGGATGCGATCACCACGTTGTGGTAGCCCATGGTGGTCAGGTAGTTGGCGACACGCCGCGCCTGCTCCGGCGTCGGCGCATGGCGCAAGGCAAACTGGGTTGATGTCAGCGTCTGGTGGGCAGCGATCAGGCTGTCGAGCTGGTGCTCGTTGCGCAGTTTGAGCGCGATGACGACATGCATCGGCTGCAACCTCGACAACGTGCCGATTTCGACATCGGTGCTTCGCAATACTGTGGCCCGTGCAACGGTGGGCAGGCTGCCGGAGGCCTCGGCGGGGCAAGACGGTGCGCCGGACAGTGCAAGCGCCGTGAGCAAGGTACCGCCGAGCTTAAATTGATTGTTCATATGTTTACCCTTCTTTGGCAGCGCCGATGGGCGGTTGTCTTACTTGTGACATCGAAATATGCGACGACCCAAAGGGCACAGGACACCCCAATATGGGTAGGAAGAAGAATTTAAACGAATCGCCCCACTGGTACATTCGGTCGGCCGAAATTCAGGAATTGACTCACTTCGGTTGTCTCAGACACTGCGAAGCACATTTGCGATCATTCGGCTGCAAAGTCAGTTCTTGCTACATAGTCTCCGCGATCGGCCGAAACGACACATCCACATATCCATCAAGTCTCTTGATTTCTACGAGCAGGGCTTCCGGATTGGCACCCTGGACGACGACGTCCAGATGCGTGTTGACGCGGGACGGCTGCATGCCAATTTCTATGCTTAAAATCTCCAACCCAAGGCGTTCGGCGGCGAACAAGACGCCCGAAAGGAACACGCCAGCGTTGCGCGCGCTGATATCGAAGACGCATTGCATTGGGTTGTGGTCGACCTTGAGTGTTGTCCGGTGCCTTGCGCTGACAATTCGACCGCTGAAAAGCAAGCAGACATGAGGTCAAAGGTGACCTGGAAGGAATGTGCACGCTCATTGATCAGGACGCCCCCCCAAAAAGCATAGGTTTGGGAGCGAGTGCCGAAGAGTACGATGCGGTCTTGCCAGTGGATTCTTGCAGAGAGCCTTCTCCTGCAACAGGTTGAACCATTCGCAGGCGGAGAAGGCGTGCGGTGCGTCCCGTTGTAGCAGCCGGTAGCGCTTACCAGGAGCGAGATGGATGCGTTTGAGTGTCTCGACCGACCCGCCCAGAAACATGCGCTTGCGCAAAATGCTTGCCGTTCTGGTGCTGTTGGCGTGGGCCTGCGGGCCGTTTCAGTCTGCGCTAGCCCTCGATCCGGCCAAGGCCATCTCGCAGTACGCCCACACAGTGTGGACTACTGCCGAAGGTCTACCGAATAACACGGTCAGGAAAATCCTGAAGACGTCGGATGGTTATCTTTGGATAGGCACTGAAGGAGGCCTGGCCCGCTTTGACGGCGTGCATTTCACCGTCTTCGACCATACGAACACGCCTGCATTTCACGATGATCTGGTGATCAACCTTGTCGAGGATGGCCACGGGACGCTGTGGATCTCCACCTTCAATGGCGGCGTCATTTATCTCAAGCATGACGTGTTCTCCCGCTTGGACGCGGCTGGCAGCCGTGACGCCAATACTTCTTTGGCGGCCGACATCGACGGCAGTATCTGGATCGGCAACGCAGCAGGGTTGACACATCTCGACAATGCGCAACCCATCAAAACCTACACGGCGGTCGATGGAATGCTTGGGGTCAATCCCAAGCGCCTCCTCGTAGACAAGAAAGGCACTGTCTGGGTAGTCACGAGCTCCGGAGTCAGCCGCGTGGCTGGAGGGAAGATCGTCCCGTACTCCGCCAAGGACGGCCCCCCGGGCAGCGACATCTCTGATCTTTACCGGAGCATCGACATTAACGTTTGGGGGCAGAACAAGGGCCTGAGGTTTGTGCGGGACGGAGGTGACATTCCCGTTCTTGCGGCGGCCACCGATGTCTCGCAGGATTCCATCCGCAACGCCATTGAAGATCGCGACGGGAACTGGTGGATTGCTACGTGGGGCCAAGGGCTTTTGCGCAGCAACGGACAGAAGATCGATCGTTTCTCGCCTGTGAACGGGCTCAACTCCAGTGACGTCAACACGTTGTACCAAGACGATGTCGGGAACCTTTGGGTTGGCACGAACTCTGGAGGACTGCACCGGTTCCGCGACGGCTCGTTTACTACATATGCAACCGAGGAAGGTCTTTCATCCAATCAAATAAACTCAGTGATCGAAGATCACGCAGGCGACATTTGGACTGCAACGCCAGCGGGCATCAACCGGATTCATGGAACTCATGTTCTCGCTTACACAACTGCCGATGGCCTGCCGACAAACAGCATCAGCGTAATCTGGCAAGACGAGGCAAATTCGCTTTGGGTCGGGACTACGGCGGGTTTGGTGCGCAGGCGCAACGAGGCGTTTGAAAAAATCGGAGCCAATTCACTAGACGTATCAGGATTCCTTGGCGGTAGCACCGGCCGCTTCTGGCTGGCAACCCGCGGTAACGGGATACTTCGCTACGACGACGGCAGAATTGTTCGTGAGTCACAAAAAGCCAGTGGATTGCTAGATGATTTTATTTTCGGCTTGGCTCGCGACCGCACAGGGCGAATCTGGGCGGGTACCGCTCACGGCCTGAATAGCATTGATGCAGTAGGCATCCGGACCTATTCAAAACTGGCCGGCCTTAACGGTGCGTTGGTGATCTGCTTGTATCTAGACAAGAGGAATATCCTTTGGATCGGGACCTACGGACACGGATTTTTCCGGTTCAAGGATGGTCGATTCACGCGCTACACGACGCATCAAGGGCTTGTGGACGACTCAATCAACAACATCATCGAGGACGCGGACGGCAATCTTTGGATTGGATCAAACAAGGGAATCTTCAGGATTACGCAGCGCGATCTGGACATGGTGGCTGCGGGAACCGCCAGGACCGTGCAGCCCATCGTCTTTGGGACAGAGGACGGAATGAGAACCATCGAAACGGTTGGAGGCTCGCAACCTTCTGCCTGGCGCGCACACGACGGACGACTTTGGTTCCCCACTATTCGCGGGGTGGTGGTGGTCGATCCCGCTCGCTTACAGTTCAGCGCCCGAGCGCCAGCGGCAACCGTCGAGCAGATGCTCGTCGACGAGGCGCCCGTGAGTCTGCGAACGAAAATTCGTTTGCCACCGAATAGTGGGCGGTTACAGATTCAATATGCGGCCCCCAGTCTTTCAACTCCAGAGCGGACGCAATTTCGCTACCGCCTCGATGGATTCGATCCCAAGTGGATACTGGGAACCCGCGATCGCATCGCGCAGTACACCAACCTGTCCCCAGGACATTACATCTTCCACGTCGGTGCCAGCACCCAGGACGGACGTTGGGATAAAAGCCAGGAAGGGACACTCGAGTTCGATTTGAGGCCCCACTTTTACCAGACATGGTGGTTTCAGCTGTTGTGCGTTCTTGCCGCTTCCTCCCTGGCGACGGCTGCGTACCGCCTGAGAGTGAACTGGTTGCACGCCAGAGCCGCCGTACTCGAAGAACGCCATCGCATCGCTGGCGAAATACACGACAGCCTCGCACAAGGCTTGAGTGCAATCGTGTTTCAGGCAGAGGCCGGCCTTCTCAGTATTACCCGATCTCCCGCAATGACCGCTTCTCATCTTAGTGCGGCTCGCGATCTTGCAAAGAGCAGCCTACGCGACGCGCGCTACTCGGTGTTCAATCTCAGTCCGCCCAAGCAGGAGCAGAAGACTCTGCTGGAATCGCTCTCGGCAATGGCTTATCAACTTCTCGGGGGGCGCGTGGACAAACTCGATATTCATTGCCGTGGGAGAGTATGGACAATGCAGACAGAAGCCCAACACCACATCGTCCTGATTGTTCAAGAAGCGTTGTCGAATTCAATTCAGCATGGTGACGCCCGGAATATCTCGATCGATCTGACGTTCGAAGCCGACCTCCTACAAATCGTTCTGACCGACGATGGCAAAGGCTTTGATTTCACCGCAATGGCTACTGACACGACTCGTGGCTACGGCCTAACCAACATGCGACGTCGTGCTGCGCGATTGAGAGGCAAGCTCGACGTGACGAGCGTGATCGGCTCGGGTA